>JAFQKO010000158.1 GCA_017396865.1 Clostridia bacterium
AACCTCGGCGGGGGAGTAGCCAAAGCCGATATCGTTGGCGCCTGTGGCCAAAACCAGCGCGCGGGGCGCGTAGGGGCGCACCATCCGACCGTAGTAGTAGAGCAGGTCGTCGGCACTGCTGGTGCCGAAGCCGTGGTTGAGTACCTCGGGGATCGCCTCTTCGATCAGCGGCAGACCCTTTTCGGGATGCTTCTCGGTAAAAATATAGGAGGTGCGGGTGAACAGCGAGTCGCCGTAGAGCAGGATCTTGCCTGTCTGAACGGGCCGCGCCTCGTATTGCAGAATGCTTTCTTCAAATTCTTTAACTTTAAGCTTGGATCCAAACATTTTAATTACTCCTTTGAAACGTTTTTTGTGTATTACAAGCGGATGAGTCTCTCAACCGCAATGTTGCCGCACCTGCGGCGGAGGGCGGGGGCGCTTCTCCGCTCAGCAGGCTCAATACCCGATCGGCCAGATTTTTGCAAACGGCTTCCTCCCCGCAGCTGATGGAAGAAAGGGGCGGGTTGAGATACGCCGCCTCGGGCAGATCATCCATTCCGATGATCGCCACGTCCTCGGGAATCCGCAGGCCGTGCTCCGCAATACAGCGCATGGCGCCGATGGCCATGTAGTCGTAGGCGCAGAGCAGGGCGCGGGGAACGTTCCCTTGCGCAAAGAGCTGCTCCATCGCCCGATAGCCGCCCGCTTCAAACCGCTCCTCTGCAATGCTGACGTAGCGGGGGTCGAAGGCCGCGCCCATCGCCTGCTCGAAAAGCTGCTGCTTTTTGAGGGTATGGGGCTCGCCGATAAAGCCGATGGATTCGGCCCCGCCCTCCTTAAAATGGGCGATCGCCGCCTGCACGGCGGGAAGCAGCTCCACCGTCTCTGCCGCAACCACCGGCAGCTCGCAGTCGAAGTCCTCTTCGCCCTTTTCAAAGATTATGATGGCATCCACCTTGGAATACTTATCGTAATAGTCCAGCAGCTTGCGGGTGGTTGCGGGATCGAAATCGGTGGTGGCCACGCAAAGCTCGCAGTTGCGGCGGGAGAGCGCCTCCTGCAGCAGCGCCATGGCGCGGGCATAATGGAGGCTTTTCAGCTCGGGGCAAAGCACCGCCACCACGTAGCGCGGATACTTGCCGTTATAGAATTTCTTGAAACAGCCCTGCTCACGGGCGACCTGAAAGATCGCTTGGCGGGTCTCCTCGTTGATCTCGGGGCTCATGGAAAAGGCCTTGGAGGCGGTGGAGACCGAAACGTGGGCAAGCTTTGCCAGCTTGGATAACGTCATATCATGTTCAGCGCGTAAAGCGCGGCATCCTTCATCTCAAATTCAAAGCAAACGGATTTTCCCTGCAGGGCAGAGAGCGGCCGATCAAACCGCGCGGTACGGAGGGTGCAGACGGTGAGGCGTGCGTCGGTATGGGCGGGATCCATATATTCTTTGCTCCAAAAGGGGATCAATCGCTCCATAAGGCAACAACTCCTTTGCTTTTCCCCATCTTACCACAGGCGCTATCATTTTTCAATCGGATTTCGAAAAATTTTCGTAGTTGTGTGTCTTGCAAAGTGAGGTCGGTTTCTATATAATGAAGGCAAAGGGAGGTGCATTTTTATGCAAACCATTCGATTTGATTTAAACAATCCGGGCAAGGGTTTCAAGCCCCTCAATGCCACCAACGGCGGCCCTTTTTATAAGCGGCACGCCACCGACCAATGGCGCACCAATTTCGATGCCTACAAGGCGGCGCGGATGCCCTATTCCCGCAATCACGATTCCAACCTCAGCGGCAGTATCTACGGCGGCCCCTTCGCCCATGATATCTCTGCCATCTTCCCCAACTTCGATGCAGACCCCACCGACCCTGCCTCCTATGAGTTTGCCTGCACCGACGAATCGATCCTCTGCACCCTCGAAGCAGGCACCAAAACCTTCTTCCGCTTGGGGCAGACCATCGAGCATCAGATCAAAAAGTACCACATCTACCCGCCCAAGGACTTTCAAAAATGGGCGGTGATCTGTGAGCACATCATCCGCCACTATACCGAAGGCTGGGCCGACGGCTTTACCCACGATATGCCCTATTGGGAGATCTGGAACGAGCCCGATCTGGATGTGGGCAGAGAAAATAAGCGCACCTGGACAGGCACGCCTGAAGAATTTTACGATCTCTACGAGGTGGCCGCCAAGCATCTGAAGTCCTGCTTCCCCCACCTGAAGATCGGTGGGCCCGCCCTCTCGGGCAAGGAGGATTGGGCAGAGGATTTTCTCCGCGAGATGCAAAAGCGGGAGGTGCCCATCGACTTCTTCTCCTGGCACGTTTACGGCACTACCCCCGAAAAGGTGATGGCCAAGGCTGCCAAGTTCCGTGAGCTGATGGATACCTACGGCTATGCCGAGGCCGAAAGCATCCTCAACGAATGGAACTACGTGCGCGGCTGGCGGGAGGATTTCGTTTATTCCATTGAATCCATCGGCAACCAAAAGGGCGCCGCCTTCATCATGGCAGTCATCAGCGAGGCGCAGAAGTCCTCCATTGATATGCTGATGTACTACGACACCCGCCCCTCGGTTTTCTGCGGCCCCTTCGACTACTATACCTACCGCCCCAAAAAGCCCTATTACGCCCTCTATTGGTACGGCATGTTCTACGACATGAAGGCAGAGATCCCCGCCCTCGATCAGCCGCAGGCGCTTTATTCCCTCTGCGGCATCAGCGAGGAGAGCAAGCTGCTGACGGTAGTGACCCACTACTCCGAGGACGATGAGACCGCCCCCAAGCAGGTGAAATTGGATTTCGGCAGAGGCGGCGATTTTGAGGTTTATCTGGTGGATAAGGACCACGACGGCACCTTGATTCCCACCCCCGCCGATCTGGTCTTTACCCTGCCGGTGCACAGCATGATATTAATTAAGGAAAAATGATGGGAGCGAAAGGAGAACAAAATGGAAAAGATCTGGGCATTTTTAATGCATCTCGGAACGAATAATTGGAGCAAAAAAGGGCGCAGCAGCCTTTCCGAAAAGGATTGCGAGGATTTCATCTACCGCGAGGAGTTGTTCTGCGACAAAGAGGTTTGGCGCAAGGTGACGGAATTTCTGCCCTCCTGCGGCATCAACACCCTGTTGATCGACGTGGAGGACGGCATGCAATACGACCGCCATCCCGAGATCTCCGTCAAGGGTGCATGGAGCAAGGCCGAGCTGAAAGAAGAGCTGAAGCGTCTGCGGGGCTTGGGGCTGAATCCCATCCCCAAATGCAATTTCTCCTGCGGACACAGCGCATGGCTCAAGGACTATGCCTACATGGTCGGCACCGCGACCTACGATCAGGTCTGCAAGGATATCATTGAGGAGCTGATCGAGGTGTTCGACACCCCCGACTATTTCCATCTGGGGCTGGAAGAGGAGGATATGCAATCCCAAAACCTCCAGCCGGTCGCCATTGTGCGTGCCCCCTATAAGAAGCTGCGGGACGCCCAATTCCTCTTCGACGTCTGCCGTGCCCATGGCGTGCGTCCTTGGATCTGGGCCGACCACCGCGACGTGGAAGCCTTCGGCGGCGACGAAGCCTTTCAGGCGGGGATCGGCAGGGACGTTGTTCTCTCCCCTTGGTACTACGACTTTTTGCGCAATCGCCCCGATGCCTGCGAGCAATATCCCATCGCGAAATTCATCCGCGATTATTCCAAGCTCGGCTATGATCTGGTGCCCACCGGCTCTACCTGGAGCTGGCACCTTAACAATAAAGAG
>JAFQKO010000159.1 GCA_017396865.1 Clostridia bacterium
CCGTTTTCATCTACACCGGCCAAAACGATGTTTTGATAATGCTGGGCATCCCCCGAACCGACGGGAGTTTCGGATTGGATCCATTCGCATCCCTTGATGAAAAAGGAAGCAAGAATCTCCCGCATTTCGTTTTCGTCCATGTCATTTTGAAGATAATCCTTCAGCAGCCAATCCAGCCGACCGATTCCGGGCCAGTTGCCGCAAAGGCGAACAAAGGAAAAGATAAACCAAAGTGCCTGCACCGCTTCGTGGAAAGTACGGGCGGGGGAAAAGGGGACCTGCTGAAGCAAGCGATGGAGATCGGGTCTGCTTTCCTTGGTTGCTTCTAAATATCGACTGTGCCAAATGCGGATACATTCGATCACGTTTATTAAACTGTGCAAATAGGCGACCTGTGTTTCGGTCAGAGTATCGTCCTGCAATCGCTCGGTAATTTCGCTTGTATAACTGCTTAAACCTTCCTTTAGAACTTTGTCGTATCGGATGGTTAAATGGCTGACCGAGCGAAAAACGCGCTCCCCTTGATAGGTTACGGGAACGTCGTGCCAAATGGCTCTGCCCAGGGTTGCCGCACCGCAGATCCGTTCTGCTTCACAGATGCGGATGGGAGCGCGCTCGGCAATCTCGCGGATGGCACGGTTATATTGATCGAGCTCGGAGAGTACTTCAAAACCCTCAATGTGATCAAGGGAAAGGTCGAGATGGCGCATGGCTTCATCTCCGTATTTGCCCTGCATGGATGTATATGCCCATTCTCTCGTCGCCTCTTGCAGGCGGATCGGGCGCGGTGTGCTTGCGGCAGTTGAAAATGTCATGTGATATCACCTCTGATATTATTTTATCAAAAAGGTTGCATTTTTCAATGTATCATTTTATAATAGACTTGTATTATATTATCAAAAACGTGAGGGTGCGGATGATAATCAAATCGATTCAAATCAAAAATATTCTAAACTCCGGTTTTAAAAATCCCTGTGAAGGGGTGCGGCATATTAAGTCTTTGCCCTGTCTTTCGGTCGTTCAAGCGCTACACGGTCATTATGAGCTCGGCTTGAACGATGCGCCGCTTTGCGCTACCGAAGAAGGCGGTGCTTTTATCGCTCCTGCCGGCGCAAAGCAAACGATCGTTCACCATGAGGGGGCAGAGGGTTATATGGAGGCCCAATGGATTTTTATGCGGGTAATTATCAACGATCTGTTCGATTTTGAAGAATGCTTTGAACTGCCGTTGCTGCTCTCCGCCACCTATCGGGATCAACTGAATGACCTGATTGATTCGATTCGGAATGCGCCCGATCTTTGCAGTCGGTATGCGTATGCTTATAAGCTGGTCGGGCTTTTGATTTCCGAATCAAAGCCCAAGGAACCCCTGCACGATCGGACCGTTGTATTGCTCAAAAAATACGTTAACGACCATTATCGTGAAAGGATATCCAAGGAAATGCTTGCAGAGGTGGCATTTTGCTCCGTTCCGAACTTGTATCGCATTTTTCAAAGGAATTTCGGGTTATCTCCGCATAACTATATCAATAAAATTCGGCTGGAAAAGGCCTCTGTATTGCTGGAACACAGTGACCGCGCCGTTGCCGAAATTGCCGAATCGGTCGGCTTTGAGGATCCGATCTATTTTTCCAAGTTATTTAAAAAAACCTATCAACGTTCACCTCAAAAATATCGGGATGCATTATCCTTGAAATAAGAAAAGAGCCCGATCGGGCTCTTTTCTTATAGAATGATCAAATCCTTATTGCTCTTTGTCAGATCAAGACATCCGTCCTCGGTAACGTAGATCATATCCTCGATTCGTACGCCGAATTTTCCCTCTAAATAGATTCCCGGTTCTACGGTGATCACCATGCCCGGCTGCAGGATGGTTTCGCATCGGGGGCTGAATGCCGGGGATTCGTGAATTTCAACGCCAACGCTGTGCCCCAATCCGTGTCCAAAGCAGCCCTCATAGCCTGCTTTGTAGATATGCTCTCGAGCGATCCGATCGATCTCGTTGCAGGGAATTCCCGGTCGAATAGCCTCTAATGCTAAACGCTGTGCCTCCAAAACGGTATCGTATACACGCTTTTGCTCCTCGCTGACAGCACCAACCGCAACGGTACGGGTCATATCAGAGCGATAGCCGTTGTAAACCGCACCGAAATCCATGGTAACAAAATCGCCGATCTCGATCTCTTTATCGGTAGGAACGCCGTGGGGGAGGGAGGAATTCTTGCCGGATACGACGATGAAATCAAAGGAAACCCCTTCACTTCCAAGCCGTCGCAGATAGAATTCCATCTCCAGCATCAGCTCACGCTCGGTTTTGCCCGGCTGAATCAGAGGCAAGATGTAGGAGAAGGTTTCATCGGTCATCTGCTGGGCTTTTTGGATATAAGAAAGCTCCTCGTCGGATTTGATGGCGCGCAGATCTTCGATGATCTGCTCAAATTTGCCATCCTCGGAGATCTCAACGCCCTTCAGCGCCGTGGCTAAACGGTTCTTTCGGGCAACCGATGCCGTCTCCGTTTCTAAATACAGCCGTGTGATCCCGTGCTCCTTGCAGTATGCTTTCAATTCCTCGTTGGGGCGGGAGGAAAGCGCAACCTCGCAGGAAGTAACCATTTCCTTCGCTTTTTGAAAATATCGAAAATCAATGAAAAATGTAGCATTCATGCGGGTTACAACGATTGTACCTGCACTTGAATTAAAGCCTGTAAAGTAAAAACGCTTTGCAGGCGATTCGATCAAAAGGGCCTCATTTTTCGCTAAATGCGTTTGGATTTTTTGAATGTTCATGCTTATAATTCCTTGATGATCTCGCAAACGTAGCGGTAGATCCGCTCGCAGGAGGGGATGGAAAGCCGCTCGCGGTCGGTATGAATGTCGTGCATTTCGGGGCCGATGGAAACTGCATCCAAGCCGTCCAGCTTTTCGCAGAACAACCCGCACTCCAGCCCCGCGTGAATGGCCTCAACAACGGGCTTTTCTCCAAAGAGCTTTTCCCATTGCTCGATCATCACTGCCTGCAGGTGAGAATTTTGTCGAAATTCCCAAGCGGGGTAGTCCGCACTTCGCTGTGCTGTGCCGCCGTAATCGCAGGCAATGGCAACCAACCGATCGGCAAGTGCATTTTTCTCAGTTCCCTTGCTGCTGCGCAGCGCATGGGAGGTGGTCAGCTTTTCGGTGTCGCACCGCAGAATGCCCAGATTCAGGGAGGTCTCAACCAATCCGTCGATGTCCTTGCTCATCCCTTGAATTCCGTCGGGAAGGGCATTTAAGAATTCAACTGCCCTTTGGGTGGATTCTTGATCCATGGCGGTGTTCTGCGTGTTGATCGTTTCTACCGTCAAAGAAAGATCGGGATTGGCTTCGTTGCGGTGGGCAACGGCAAAGGCTTCGGCCTTTTCAGTCGGATCCTCTTCGGTAGCCAGATAAATCTTGGTTAGGAGCGGAATGGCGTTGTCCTTTTCGCCGCCCTTCATGCCGATCAAACGGTAGTTGGAAAGGGTTGCCAAAAATTTAGCTGCCAGCATATTGGAATTGTAGCGCCCTTTGTCGATCTCCACGCCGGAATGGCCGCCCTGCAGGCCGCCTACCGTGATCTGATAGCAGGGGAGAGCGTTGGTGTCGGCGGTCAGCGGTAGGGTCAATAGCATCCGCGCACCGCCCGCGCAGCTAACCGTCAGGATTCCTTCCTCTTCGGAGTCGATATTGATGAGGGTGCGCCCCTCCAAAAGGGTGCCGTCTAATCCTTCTGCACCGTACATACCAGTTTCTTCATCAACCGTAAATACCAGCTCTAATGCGGGATGAGGCAGGGTTTTATCCTCAGCGATCGCTAAGGCCATGGCAATGGCAATGCCGTCGTCACCGCCGAGGGAAGTTCCTTCAGCGTAGAGATAATCGCCGTCCTGCGCCAGGCGTAAGCCGTCTTTGGTAAAATCTATGTCACAGTCGGCAGATTTTTCGCAAACCATATCTAAATGCCCCTGCAGAATCACGGTCGGGTGGGCTTCGTATCCTTCGGTGGCAGGTAATTTGATGATTACATTGTTGAGTTCATCCTGATGCACCCATAAATTCAGCCGCTTGGCAACGGAAACGCAGTAGTCACTGATCGCCTTGGTGTTGCCCGAACCGTGGGGGATGGCTGCAAGGTTACAAAAATAATGGAATACCCGCTCAACGGCAGGGTTACATTTTAGGTTCATAGTGCTCTCCTTTGATACGCGAAATTTAAAAATCCGGAATTCTTTTCTCTCATATAGTCCACCCTTTCTTATAGAGAGTATTATACCCTTTTGATATAAATATGTCAACTTGACATTGTGAGATGTTTGCAGTAAAATGTCAGCGATTAAAGCCCCAAGGAGGAAACTATGCGTAAGACTAAAATTGTATGTACCATCGGTCCCGCCAGCGAGACCGAGGAGATAATCGCCGGTCTTTGTAAAGCCGGCATGAACGTGGCGCGGATGAACTTTTCCCATAGCACCCACGCCGATCATAAAAGAAGAATCGATACCGTAAAAAAGGTGCGGGAAGAGTTGGGTCTGCCCATTGCGATCATGCTGGATACCAAAGGCCCCGAATATCGGATCAAAACCTTTGAAAACGGGAAGGTGCAGCTAAAGGAGGGCGATGCTTTCGTATTTACGACCGAGAACGTTGTCGGAAACGAAAAACAGGTTTCTGTCAGCTATGATAAGCTGACAGAGGAATTGTCGGTCGGCGATACCGTATTGCTGAATAACGGCCTGCTTTCCTTTGCAGTTGAAAAGATCGAGGGCTCTGAGATTGTTTGTAAGGTCACCTGCGGCGGTGAGCTTTCCGACCGCAAGAGCATGAGCTTTCCCGGTAAGGTGATGAAGCAAAAGTATCTATCGGAGCAGGATAAAAAGGATATCGCCTTCGGCGTGGAAAACGGCATCGACTATATTGCTTGTTCTTTTGTTTCCAACCGTCAGGATTTGATCGACGTGCACACCTTTCTTAAAGAGATCAATGCGGATCATATTGAATTGATCGCTAAGATCGAGAATCAGTCCGGTTTTGATAACATTGAAGAGATCTGCGAGGAATGCGACGGTATTATGGTCGCCCGCGGCGATATGGGCGTGGAGATCCCCTTTGAGCAGCTTCCCGCCATCCAGAAAAAACTGATCACTAAATGCCGTATGCTCGGGAAGCGGGTCATCACCGCCACCGAGATGCTGGAGTCCATGATCACCAACCCGCGGCCAACCAGAGCAGAGATCTCGGATGTGGCCAACGCTGTTTACGACGGAACGAGCGCCATCATGCTTTCGGGCGAAACCGCGGCGGGGAAATATCCTATCCGTGCGGTGGAAACGATGGCCAAAATCGCCGAAACCACCGAGAATAATATCCATTATCATAAGCGCTTTCGTAATGCGGATTTCCGCATTAAAAATGCGGTGGACGCCATCTCTCATTCTACCTGTGGCATGGCGATCGACGTGGAAGCAAAAGCGATTGTCGCCTGCTCTCTTTCAGGGATGACTGCCCGTATGGTTTCCCGTTTCCGCTCTCCCGTGCCCATCATCGGCCTGACTACCGATGAAACAACCTGGCGTAAGCTGGCCCTTTCTTGGGGGGTTACTCCGGCAATGTGTGAAAAGTTTACTTCTACCGATGTGCTGTTCTATACCGCAAAAAAGATTGCGGTTGATGTATTGAAGCTGCAAAAGGGTGATAAGATCGTGATCACCGGCGGTGATACCAGCGGCAAATCGGGAACAACAAACCTGATCAAAATCGAAGAAATATAGAAAAAAACGGAGCTGCACTGCAATGCGGCTCCGTCTTTTATTGAAATGATGGTCGAAAACTGTTGCAATCTTTGTAATAATGTGATATCATCGGCATAAATAAGAAAGGGTGTCGAAATGGGAAGTATTGAAACTTTATTGATTATTACCGCGATTGCGGGCGTTTTGGGAACGGGTCTTGGCGGATTGATCGGAGCGATGCTTCAAAAAGAATCCAACCGTACCGTCAGCTTGCTGCTGAGCTTCGCGGCGGGTGTGATGCTGAGCGTGGTTTGCTTTGATTTGGTGGTGGAGGCTATCGATGCAAAAATGGGCATCTATACGGTGATTTTGTCCATTTCATCGGGCGTCGCCATTACGTTTCTTTTGAATTATATCATTGATAAAAAGACCGCACCTGAGCTGGCGCATATCGATGAAAAGCATCCCAAAACCGCCGACGATCTGAACGAACTGATCCATAGCGACCATTGGGAGCATCATGTCGAAAGAAACGATACCAAGCTGTCTCTTTTTGTGGCGGGTGTTGTGATGGCCTGCGCTATCGCGTTGCATAACGTCCCGGAGGGAATGACCATCGGCGCTTCTTTCGTTGCGGAGGACGCTGTTTTTGGCGGCGCATCGTTGGTGTTGGCTGTCTTGATTGGTTTACATAACGTTCCTGAAGGAATGGCGGTATCGGTGCCGCTGATCAGCGGCGGCATGAAAAAGTCGAAGGCCGTTTTGATTACGGCATCCACGGGCATTCCCACCATGCTGGGTGCATTGCTGGGCTATTGGATCGGCGAGATCGGCCCCTTGGGCTTAACGCTCAGCTTGGGCTTTGCCAGCGGCGCAATGCTTTACGTGGTGTTTGGCGAAATATTGCCGCAGTCGATCTTGATGTATCACAGTAAAGCCCCTGCATTTTCCGCTATCGTAGGAATGCTGGTCGGCTTGCTGATTATTTTTGCATGATTGAATAAAAGAGCAGATGCGATGCATCTGCTCTTAATTATATAAGCTCAAAATATGCAGCGCGATCTGCTTTTTTAACCTCACCGTAATTGACAGAAAATCTGATTTTGCACCCCGTTTCCGTTTCTATCGTAGTAATTGGCTGGCCGTATTCGGCGTTTCCTTTTACTATGGTTCGATAATCAAATGAGAATCCCATAACAGTATTGCCCACAATTCCGTTAAAATGATCCGAAACGTCAATCAAATCGAGGGATGGAAGGATGGTGTCTGTCCAAAAATCGGCGTGTGGTGTTGTGATCAGAACCCCGCCATCATAAACAAAGTAAAGTGTTTGCGTGTAGCAATTGTCCTTCTTGAAGTTCTGAAGATTTATGGAAAAAATGGGAGCATTGTTGCCGTTTGGCTCTGCCAAAACCTTGATGATTCGTTTTCCGATAACTGTTTCATAGGAATCGATTCCGTCATATGGCTTCCCATCCTCAAGTGCTTGGTATATTTGGGAAACCGCCTCAAACAGATTGGCCGTGTCTTGGGAATCTTCGCAAATGGACTGATAGCTGCTTTCCTTGCAGATGAAATCCCAAGGGGTCTCATCGCCTAAAGTCGGGGAAATCGGTCTGTTTTTGGCACCTGCGTTCAGAAGGATCTTTGTTGCTTCAATCATGTGGCGATCAAAAGTTGAAAGTGTTAATGCATACAGACATTGTGCGCCAAAGCACCCATCGCATTTGTTTACGTCGAAACCGTGGTCGAGAAAAAAGTGAATAATCGCACACATTGAGGCCCCAAGGTTGGGATTCAAATCTTGATTGTGCTCGCAATCGTCACAATCAATTTCGTCGCAGTCATCGCAAGCGTCGCCGATAATATCGCCACGCGCCGTCCACCAATAGCCGCTCAAAATTTCAGAAAGGATATTTTCGTCATTCTTTTTGCCGATGGCATTGATGTCTGCGCCTTGTTGGATCAATTCCTCGGCTGTATCAAAATTCGGCGCACCGGAGCGAAGCAACTCAATTAATTTATTTTCAAGTTCGCCATAACCATAATCATAGGCCATAGTAAACACCTCCTAATTATAGTTTATTATGTTAATTCTCCTATGCAAATTGTCAGTTATTTTAATCAGCATATCATAGTTAATCGATAATTGCAAGAATAAAGCGCGGAGCACAGGCTTGAGCGGACTTGAACTCCCTAAAGGGACTAGGAAGCGCAATGCGCTTCCGTCGCTGCTCCCGCCTTCGGCGGGCACGCTCGCGCCACATCACTCGGGCAAAATAAAAGAGCAGATGCGATGCATCTGCTCTTTTATTTGGTCCGAGTGACAGGACTTGAACCTGAAGCCACACGCTGCAAGCAGCGGTGGCTCTGCGGCAATGCCCCCACTCGCTCGCCGCTTGCGCGGCAACCGCTCGGGATGGGCAACAAGAGGCCGCAGGTTCATGAAGTAATTTGGAAAATAAAAAAGAAGTTCTCGAAAGAGAACTTCTTTTTTATGGCTATAGGCTACAAAAAAGATATTTTTGCTGGTTTTTCGTATGAATTTGAACCCTTGCAAAAATGATATATTGCTACGCAATATGATATACGGCTTCCGCCGTATGATATACTTGCTTCGCAAGCATGATATAATATCCGTTCCCTCATA
>JAFQKO010000160.1 GCA_017396865.1 Clostridia bacterium
ATCTGGGCGCAGATGACCGCCGATGCGCTGGGGATGACCCTGCGAATCACCGAGAGCGCCGATTCTTCCTTCGGCTCTGCCATGCTGGCAGGCATCGCCATCGGTGTTTTCGATGACCCGAAAGCTGCAACCGCGCTGTGTGTGAAACCGCTTTCGGTCATCATCCCCAACCCGGAAAATACCGCAAAATATCAAGAAATTTTCAAAACCTATAAATCCGTTCAGGCCGCGTTAGCGCCAATCTACAAGTAAGGAGAATAAAACCATGAAGCAAGACATCAATCTGATCCCCCCCGAGAAGCTGGGCGAAGGCACCCCCATCAAGCTGGAGGTTTGCGAGCACGAGGTGGATATGTACTGGAAGGTAGCCATCGAGGTGCTGGAGGTCATTGCCGAAAACAACCGCAAGGACGAGCCCACCGTTATGGTCGTTCCCTACGGTCCCATCGGCCCCTATGCCCGCCTGGCCTATCTGGTCAATAAGTATCGCATCAGCCTCAAAAAGTGCGTATTCATCAACATGGACGAATACCTCAACGACGACCTGACCTACATCGACTATAACCATCCCCTCTCCTTCCGCGGCGGTATGGATCGCACCTTCTATTCCAAGGTGGATGAAGAACTCAACGTTCTTCCCGAAAACCGCATCTTCCCCGAGCCGGGCAAGGAGGGCAGAATTTTAGAGATCATCGAGCAATACGGCAAGCTGGATATGGTATTCGGCGGCGTTGGCATCAACGGCCACTACGCCTTCAACGAGCCCCCCGAGGCAGGCGAGAACGTCACCCCCGAGGAGTTTGCCGCCCGCCCCACCCGCATCCTGAAGGTCACCCGCGAGACCCGCACCATCAACGCCTTTATGAACTGCGGCGCCAATATCGAAGCCATCCCCGAAAACTGCATCACCGTCGGCATGAAGGAGATGTTCATGGCCAAGAAGGTTCGGATGTGTATGCCCCGCGATTGGAACGCCGCCGCTTTGCGCAAGGTGCTCCACGGGCCCGTGACCGCCTTTGTGCCCTGCTCCTTGTTCCAAAACCATCCCGATGCCAAGCTGTATGCCGCCGCGGTGGCAACCGCTTGCCCCGTTTCCGAGATTCGGGTCTACAACAAATAAGATGAGCCTTTTAATCGAGAACGCACGGGTCGTTTTAACCGACCGTGTAACCGAACCCCAAAACGTATTATTGAAGGGCGGCAGGATCGCCGCCCTCGATTACCAAGGAGGAGCCGCCCAAAGCCTTGACGCTAAGGGGGGTTACCTCCTTGCGGGCTTTATCGACCTGCACGTCCATGGCGGCGGGGGCGCCGACTTTATGGATGCCACCCCCGAAGCCTTTGAGCAGGCGGTTGCCGCCCACTTAAAGCACGGCACCACCCTCCTCTACCCCACGGCGATGACCGCCGCAGAGGAGGATCTCAACGCCTTTATCGATGCCTACCTTGCGTTTAAAGAAAAAAGTCCCTATGCACCGCTGGCAGGCGGCTTGCATCTGGAAGGCCCCTATTTTGCAGGTAGCGGTGCCCAAAGCCGCGGCGCACAAAAGGCGGGCAGTATGCGGGATCCCAATGAAGCGGAGACCGCCCGCCTGCTGAAGCGTGCCAAGGGCGCAATTCTGCGTTGGGACGCCGCGCCCGAGCTTGCGGGCATCGAAGTCTTTGCCAAGCAGATGAAGGCAGCGGGCGTCATCGCCGCCGTAGCCCATACCGATGCCACCGCCGAAGAAGCAGAGCAGGCCTATCAATGGGGCTTTTCCCACGTGACCCACTTCTATAATGCCGTCAGCAGCCACCGCAAGCGGGGGCAGACGGTCTACGGCGGTGTAGTTGAGGCCACCTACTTGAACGATGACGTCACCGTGGAACTGATCGGCGACGGCTGCCATATCCCCAAGCCCGAGCTGATGCTGGCGATTAAGATCAAAGGTGCAAACGGGGTTTCGGTCATCACCGACGCCACCCGCATTGCGGGCACCGATCTGAAGGAGGGCAAGTTGGGCAGCCTTCAAAACGGCTCGGACGTCATCGTGGAGGACGGCGTTGCCAAGCTCCCCGACCGCTCCAGCTTTGCGGGCAGCATCGCCACCATGGATCGCTGCCTGCGCACCCTTTGCAGTCTCTACGGTCTGCCGATGCCGCTGGCCTCCAAGCTGCTTTCCCTTTCCCCTGCCAAGCGGATGGGGATCGCCGACCGCAAAGGCAGCATTGAAGTGGGCAAGGATGCCGATCTGGTGATCGTGGACGAGAAATTGCAGATCCAAAACGTCATTGTCGGCGGCGAGGTGCAGGTATGAAGATCGTCGTTTGCCTGCGACGCGGCTTGGACGGCGAGCTCGGTCCCTTTGATGCCGCCGCCTACGAAGCTGCCCTTCGCATCCCCGAAGGGGAGGTAACCCTTTTGAGCATGGGCACCCCCGAGACCGCCGATCTTTTGCGGCGGCTGACCCGTTTGGGGGCGAAATCCGCCGTTCTTTTGAGCGATAAGGCTTTTGCGGGGGCCGATACC
>JAFQKO010000161.1 GCA_017396865.1 Clostridia bacterium
CACGGTCCAATAGGCCCATGACAATATGCGACCGACTTCAAACTCAAATAGTGGCGCAATATCTCAATATATAATGCATTGTAATCATCTTTTATTTTCTCATTTGGAATTACGATGAGGCAAACCCTCGTTCCGGAATAACGAACGCCCTTACTGATCCTCTCCCCTCCATGATAAAAGTCGGGCCCTATCTTTGATGTAGCCGTCGCAATATCGCACAATTCCTTCACATTCATGAGATATTTTTGAGCAAAATCTTGCTTTTTCCAATCATTTTTTTCTAAAAACTCTGCAATATTTCCCGCAAATGCTTCGTCCATTTGCAAAAAGAAATCTTTGTATAGCAACTCTGTTTCCGGATTTTTTGTTACCCGTTCATCATAGCAAGCCTTATTTATAGTATAAAACGCCATCCGTTCTTCATCTGTCAAAACTCCGAGCCGCTGCTCTTTTTCAAGTCGTTCTTCCCACACTCTATATACCTGCAGTGCCTCGTCGAAGCTCATCTCCGGCACGGTCTCCCAAAATTTTACGATTTCGGAACCATTACCCTTCGGTTCTTCTTCAGCAGGTTTTTCTTGCTTGTCGGTTTGATCTTGCTCAACCGGCTTTTCTTCTTCAGCGGGCAGCTCTTGCTCCGTTTCGAATTCCTCGGGAACGGCCTGCGAGGTCTCTTGCTTTTTCTCGGCTTCAACCCGCTCCGCAGGGACAGCCGTTCCCGCCTCTTGCTGCGCCTTGCAACCGCTTAAAGCTAAAACAAGTATTAATAACGTTGCAATGATTGAACGTTTCACAGTATTGTTCCTCCTTGTAAAAGATTGTCGAAATATAAAAAGGCGCAGCGGCACCGTTTCTACGGCAGCCTCTGCGCTTCATAGCGATCATTCTAATGCATCGGTTTGGTTGGGATATCGGCGTATCTGCGCATTGCTACCGTTTGCAATAGCTTTTTGTACTTTTATTATATATAAGAGAAAGATCGAATGTCAAGCGGATTGGAAAACTGTAAAGATTTTGTAACATTTCCTTGTTAGGGTTGCATAAAAAACACAACACAAATCTGTGCAACCCAACTAAAATCGGCACATCTCAACGCGGAACGCAAAAACGGCCGTCGCTTCATGCGACGGCCGTTTTTTAATATTCCGGATACATTTTCTTTTTGGCAAGACCAAACTGCAGGGCATCATGCTTAAGCATATGGATATCCGCAGGCGTGGTAAAGAACCACGGTGCGGTCATATAGCCCTTGAGCAGGTCGGGGTTGAGATCCTCGATGCCAAGCTGCATGGTATTCTCCATATTCTGCGGCACACCGAAGCAGGTGGAGCCGGTAGGAATCTGGTCGAAGCCCGCCTTATCGAGGATGACGTAGTCGTTGTAGCGGGTGTTATCATAGGTACCGTCGGGCAGGCGCTCAAAGCGGCGATACTCCCAGTTGGAGAGCATGGCGCTTTTCGGCATCTTCTCCAAAAATTCATCGCGATGGTTGCGCACGTAGTCGGCCCAGATCCAGGGGCGAACGCCCACCTTTTCGCAGACGTCGAACAGGCGGTAGAGGTCCTCCCACCAAAGATCACCCTGACGGATACAGCAATAACGGTAGTTTTGCTGATGGCGCAGATCCTCTTCGTCCATACCGAGGTGGAACAGCTCGGGATAATCGAACAGCTCGGCCACCTCTTGGATCAGATCGGCGCAGACCTGATAATAGGGCTTGGAGCTGACCATATGGGCATAGTCGCCCAGCCAGGTATCGTGGCCGGTAGAAAAATTCAGTTTGGGCAGGGGCTTGAGGCCGATGGAGCGCAGGCGATCCAGTTCCTTCTTCAGCTTATCCTTGGACCAAGCGCCCTTGATAGAGATCTCGGGATGGGATTCATACTGAATGGCATCGCCCACGTCGATCAGCAGGGTATTGAAGCCCTGCTCCGGCAGAAAATCCACCACCTCGCGCCATACGTTATCATCGCATAAAAG
>JAFQKO010000162.1 GCA_017396865.1 Clostridia bacterium
CGACCGCCGAGAACAAAGCCGTTTACGTCGGTGGATTTTTTGCGGCAATAAAAGCCGATTCCGATCATAATGGCGAAAAAGACAACTAAGAATGCGGAAATGATGATGGAACTGGTACTCATTTTATTTCTCCTTTACTATATTTTTTGAGATGGGTACTTTAAGATTTATTTTGAGAAGCAACGAGCCGCTCGGAGCCGTAGATCTTGCGCAGCTTGGGCTTTTCGATCTTCCCGGTGGGATTGCGGGGAACGTCGGCGAAGATGATCTTGCGGGGGCGCTTATAGCGGGGCAGATCGATGCAGAATTCGTTGACATCCTCCTCGGTGCAGGTCATGCCGGGCTTGACCTGAACGATGGCGGCGGCGATCTCGCCGAGCCGTTCATCCGGCAGGCCGATCACAGCCACGTCGCCGATGGCGGGGTGGGCGGCCAGAAAATCCTCGATCTGAACGGGGTAGAGGTTTTCACCGCCGGTGATGATCACGTCCTTCTTACGGTCGACCAGGAAGATGAAGCCGTCCTCATCCTGCATGGCCATGTCGCCGGTATAGAGCCAGCCGTCCTGGAGGGAGGCGGCGGTGGCTTCGAGGTCGTTGTAGTAGCAGACCATCACGCCGTCACCCTTGAGGCAAAGCTCGCCGACCTCGCCCTGCTTGACCTCCTCGCCGTTTTCGACGATTTTCACCTGCCAGCCGTAGCCGGGGATGCCGATGGCGCCAACCTTATGAACGTTCTCCACGCCGAGGTGCACCGCACCCGGTCCGATGGATTCGGAAAGGCCGTAGTTGGTGTCGTAGTCGTGGTCGGGGAAATAGGCCAGCCAGCGCTTAATGAGGCTCTGGGGTACCGGCTGAGCGCCGATGTGCATCAGCCGAAGCTGCTTGAGGCGGAAATCCTCGATCTTGAGGTCGCCGCGATCCAAGGCATTCAGAATATCCTGCGCCCAGGGCACCAGCAGCCAAACGATGGTGCAGCGTTCGTCGGAGATCGCCTGCAAAACCTGCTCGGGGCGGGTGCCCTTGAGCAAAACGGCCTTGCTGCCGGAGATCAGCGAGCCGAACCAGTGCATCTTTGCACCGGTATGGTAGAGGGGCGGGATGCAGAGGAAAACGTCGTTTTCCGCTTGGGAATGGTGCTTTTGCTCCACGATCGCCGCATGCATCAGCGCGCGGTGGAGGTGCAGAATGGCTTTGGGGAAGCCGGTGGTGCCGGAGGAGAAGTAGATGGCGGCTTCGTCCTCGGGGGTTAAGTAGATGCCGGGAGATTGGGAAGAGGCATCGGCGGTCAGCTCGCGGTAGTCCTCCGCGAAGGCGGGGCAGCCGCTGCCCGCATAGATCAGCAGGCGGTTGCGGCCGATCTTATCGGCGATCTGCTCCACGCGGCCGATAAATTCCGGCCCGAAGATCAGGGCATTGGCCTCCGAAAGGCCGAGGCAATAATCAATTTCATCCGAGCTGTAGCGGAAATTGAGGGGCACCGCCAGCGCACCGCTCTTGAGGATGCCGAAATAGATCGGCAACCATTCCAGACAGTTCATCATCAGGATGGCCACCTTATCGCCCTTGCGGATGCCGCGGGCGATCAGCGCATTGGCTACACGGTTGGCCTTTTCGTTGAATACGCTCCAGCTGATCTCGCGGCGGTAGTGGCCGCTGTTGGCCGATTCCACCAGCTCGTATTCCCGCCAGGTGCGGCGGCGGTTTTCGGGCATCTCGGGGTTGAGCTCCACCAAGGCCGTCTCCCGCCCCTTCTCGGCGGCGTTTCTTTCCAGCAAATCAATAATGGTCATTGTATCACTCCTAAAAATTAAAAAGTCCTTTGGCTGAAAATCAGCCAAAGGACGAAAGTTTACTTCGTGTTACCACCTTTGTTCATCTGCACCTCACAATGCAGACCTCGCAGAGTATCCATCAATACCCCCTCGCCTTAACGCGGCGACATCGGCGCAGCTTACTCGGCATAGATGCCTTTCGAAGCGCGGCTCACGGACTGTATTTCCGAAGATCTCTGCCACCGTCTCGCACCATCCGACGGCTCTCTGCAAGCAACGAAGATTTTCGTACTGGTTTTCCGATCATCGCTTTTTATGAATGTATTTTACTCCTCTTTTTCCGGGATGTCAAGGATTTTTGAAAAATTGGAGCAGTTGAACAAAATTCGATCTTCCTTTTTGTGCAAGAGTCACAGAATTCAGTCGATCAAATCGGCAAAGTGGCGGGACACAGTATACATAAAGTTCAGTGCCGTTTGCATCAGCTCATCGGGCAGCCCGATGATAAAGCTATCGGCTTCGAGGGTGTAAACACCGTTGTAGCCGACCTCTTTGAGGGCGGCGCAGATGGCGGGATGGTCCATCAGCCCCAGTCCCGGGATGGTGTGGCTGTCGTCGTGATAATTGTTGTCGTGAACGTGGAGGGCGCCGATGCGGCTGCCCATGGCACGGATCATGGCGCAGGGCTCCTCACCCACCAAAACCGTATGGCCGAGATCCAGGCAGGCAATGAAATGATTGCCGGGATGGGTTTCGTTGAGGGTATCCACGTAGCGGTTGAACTCGGCGGGGCGGGAGCAAACGCTGTGGTCGATGCATTTACGGTAGGGATGCCGCTTCCACATATTCTCTACGCAGATCTTGATGCCGTACTGCTCGCAGAGGGGTACAAAATTAGCGTAATACTTCATGTTGTCGGCAAAGAGCTCCTCCTCATAGCCGAAGTAGCCGTAGTGCTGCAGGGGGTGCACCACGATGCAGGAGCAGCCTGCCAGCGCCGCCACTTCGATGGAACGGTAAACGGTGGGGATGATCTCGGTTTCCAGATCATGGCGCTTAAAATCAAACTCGAAGGGGGCATGGGCTTGATAGAAGGGGATGCCGATGGATTTGGCATATTCCCCCAGCTTGATGGCTTCCTCCTTATAATTATCGCCGGAGAAGCGGTGCTCCTTGCCGAGCTTCATAAAGAACAGGGAAAGGTCGGCCAAATCGAAGTTTGCCTCCTTGAGCATATCCAGGGCACGCTCGATGCTGCCGAGGCGTTTTTCCAAAATGTGAACGGTTGAACAGATTTTCATAGTTTAGTTCTCCTTTGCACGCAGAAGGGTTAGCCCCTCGGAAATTTTATAGCCGCCCATCTCTGCGGGGAGATAACAGCAATCGCCCGCCTTGAGCGGGATTTTTTCATTTTTATATGTGATATACCCTGCACCGTCGGTGACCAGCAGGATCTCAAAGGCTTCCGCATTGCCTGTATACGGGGCATCGTGGCGAAACACGCCGAAATACCTGCAGTTGACAAGCCCTGCTTCGCCTGCTTCAAATTGCAGGGCATGGGTCTCCTCGGCGGTGAATTCCTTGGTAACCTCCATCGCCTTTTCGGTATGGAGGGGGCGGAGCTTGCCGTCGGGGCCGATGCGGTCGTAGTCGTAGACCCGATAGGTCAGGTCGCTGTTTTGCTGGATCTCGGCAACGAGGATGCCCGCGCCGATGCCGTGCACCATCCCTGCGGGGATAAAATAGGTCTCGCCTGCCTTAACAGGCTGGTGGTGCAGCACGCGATCGACGTTTTTCTCAGCCACCGCCGCCTTGAAATCGGCGGCGGTGCAGCCCTCTTTGAGGCCGTAGATCAGCTCGGCGCCCGGCTCGGCTTGCAAAATATGCCACATCTCGGTTTTGCCCTGATCGCCCTCAAGGGCGGCGGCCGCATCGTCGGGATGCACCTGCACCGAGAGCTTATCGCAGGCGTCGATGAACTTAATGAGCAGTGGGAAGGGGCGGTCGTGCCCCAGATATTCCCGCAGGGTCTGCCCCGCATGGGGGCCGTTTAAGATCACGCTGTTGTCGTCGGCACGTACCGAGAGCGCCCAGATCTCGCTGATCTTATCGAAGGGTGCGTCGGGGGCAATGGTGCGCAGCCGATTGCCGCCCCAAAGGGCGGTTTTGGCGATGGGCCGAAGCAGAAGGGGATAGCGCATCATTTCTTGGCGCCTGCCTTCTTGCTCTTCCGCAGACCGATCACCAGCAATACCGCGCCGATTGCCGCGGCGGCGCAGATGGGAATCAGGTAATAGAGCAGGGTGCTGTCGTTTTTGCTGAATTTATCCGTATCCAGCACGTCGAAGGTCTGCTGCAGAACGGTGATCTTTTCATCCTCACCCTTGTTGATCTGCAGGCCGCCCGCCATGTTGCCGTCCTGATCGAAGAGGATCAGGTTGCTTTCGCCGGTCTCTTCGTCCACCTGCTCCTCATAGGTGTAGGTTTCGTTCTTGCCGTCGGGGGTAACGAGGGTTGCTTGATTTTTCTCTTCGTCGATCTCCCATTGACCGGTGGGCGCCTCCCAATCGGATTGGGGCGGCAGATTATCCATCGGCGTTTCCTCCTTGGGCTCCTCCTTGGGGGCCTCCTCCTTAGGAGCTTCGTCCTTGGGGGCCTCGTCCTTTGGGGTCTCCTCCTTGGGCGTTTCGTCCTTGGGGGTCTCGCCGTCGGGGGCGGGGGCGGGCTCATCCTTGGCGTTGGGATCGATGATGGGGATGGTGCAGGAATTGATCTGCACGTTCACCAGCCGCTCCAGCTCGGGTGTATAGAATTCCTGATAGGTAACCGTCAGCGGGGTATTGGTGCCCTCGGCGGGGGCGGCGATCACCTCAAAGTCGGTGTAGAAAAGGTTGCGCTTGCCCTCCAGCACCTTCTTGGCATCGGCGGCGATGGTGCTGATGGTGCCCTTTTCCTTGGGGTTGAGGTTGGTGGTGAAAAGGCCGCCGGTTTCGAGCTTATCGCCCTTAACGGGCTTGAGCACGGCGGTGTCGTAGGAATAAATAATATGATAGGAAGCGCAGGTCGGGGCGTTATCCACCGATACCGTTACCCGCACCGTATCGCCAACCTTGGTGGCGGAGGCGGAGAGGTTCAGCTTCAGGGTGGGCAGCTCGGATACGTCGGCATAGGCCGCGGGTGCGAGCAGCAGGAGGGCGAGAATGAGGCAGATGAGTCGTTTCATAGCAGGGGTTCCTTTCTTTGCTTTCTAAATTCACGGGGGGTCATCCCCGTTTGTTTTTTAAAGATCTGATTAAAAAATTTCACGTCGGAATAGCCCACCAGCCCGCAGATTTCGGATACCTTTTTGGAGGTGTTTGCCAGCAGGCGGCAGCTTTCGCGGATCCGCACCTTTTGCAGATATTCCTGAAAGGTCATTCCCATCTCTTCTTTAAATACCTTGCTTACGTAGGCTAGCGAATAGCAGCAATCCTGCGCAAGGGTGGAGAGGGAGATCTTTTCCATGAAGTTTTTATTTACACGGTCCGTTATGTATTGCACCATCCCGCTCCAATCGGGGGCAGATGCAGATTGGGGGACCTGCCGCATGGTGTCGATCAGGATCTCGATCAGCTGGCAACGCATCATTTCATGGTAGCCCACGTGCTTTTGATTATACTCTTTGGAAAGGCGGCTGAAAAGCTTCCCGATATGCCCGTCGCGGTCGTGGTAGATCAGGTCGGTGGGGCGGTCGGTCAGGTTGCGGTAGCTGAACTTGATGAGGTAGTTGTCGGCCAGCTCCTGAAAGCGGCGGCAGTCGGCAAGGGTCTCGTCGATCAATCGCGGCAGAAAGAGGCAGTTGATGACAACGAAGGGGGTCTGCCCGATCTGGCTGTATTTGTGCCGCACGCCGTAGTCCACGATGAAATAGTCGCCCTGCCCGATCACTGAGCAGCGATCTCCGATCAGGTGGTTCGCCCGCCCTTGCACCACGTAGGTCAACTCCAAAAAGTCGTGGTCATGGTAATCGGTCTCGGAGGTAGAGGAGGTCGTCATCAAAATCTTTTCCTGCTCCAGCTGAGAGAAATATTTAGTTGTCGACAACAAAATCACCCCCTATTCTTTCAAGGATAGCCGTTGTTTTTATTATAACATCGGGGTTATAATGGTGTCAATAACAAATAGGAGGAAATCTGCCGATGTTGTATAAAAAAAATAAAGGTGCCGAGCTGGATGCGGCCTTGTTTGCAAACCCCACCGCCGAATATCGCGGTACCCCCTTCTGGGCTTGGAACTGCAAATTAGACCCCAAACAGATGGAGCGCCAGATCGATTACCTTAAGGAGATGGGCTTTGGCGGCTTTCATATGCATTCCCGCGTGGGCATGGCCACCGAGTATCTCGGCGAGGATTTCATGAACTGCGTCAAGACCTGCGTTCGCAAGGCAAAGAAGGAAGAGATGCTGGCATGGCTCTATGATGAGGATCGTTGGGCCAGCGGTGCGGCGGGCGGCTACGTAACCAAGGAGAAGAAGTTCCGCCTGAAGCATCTGCGCTTCAGCGTTACCCCGCCCGCCGAGATTTTGGAGAAGAGCGTTGCCTTTGATGCGGGCAAGCCCTATTTCCTTGCGGCATATGATATTCAGCAGGATGCCGAAGGGTATCTGCTCTCCTATCGCCGCATCGGTCTCGATGAAGAGGCGGAAGGCACCAAATGGTATGCCACCGTACATACGGCTGCCGACGATCCTTGGTTCAATAACCAAAGCTATCCCGATACCATGGACGAGGAAACGATGCAACGCTTCATCGAGGTGACCTACGAGGCCTATGATAAGGCGGTGGGTGAGGAGTTCGACGGCGTTGTGCCTGCCATCTTCACCGACGAGCCGAACTTCCATTGCCGCTCCAACGGTTCGGTGCTCCGTGCGGCAAGCACCGCCGATACCTGCATCGCCTGGAGCCGCTTCTTTGAGGAAAAATATCAGGAGCGCTACGGCGAGGACGTAGTTGACCGCCTGCCCGAGATCCTCTGGCTCACCCCCGACGGACGGGACAGCGTGATGAAGTATCGTTATTTCGATTTTTGTGCCGAGCGGTTTGCCATCTGCTTTGCCGATCAGTGCGGCAAGTGGTGTGAGGAGCATGGCATTGCCTTCACCGGCCATCTTCTGAGAGAGCCGACTTTGGAGCAGCAATCCTACGCCACCGGCGATAATATGCGTCAGTATCGCTCCTATACCATCCCCGGCATTGATATGCTCTGCGACTACGTGGAGCTCACCACCGCCAAGCAATGCCAGTCGGCAGTCCATCAGTTCGGCAAGGAGGCCATGCTCTCCGAGCTGTACGGTGTGACCAACTGGGATTTCGACTTCCGCGGCCATAAATTCCAGGGCGATTGGCAGGCAGCGCTGGGCGTTACCGTCCGTGTGCCCCACCTTTCCTGGATGAGCATGGCGGGCGAGGCGAAAAGAGATTATCCCGCCTCCATCTTTTATCAATCGGCGTGGTATAAGGAATATCCCTATATCGAGGATCATTTCTCCCGCCTCAATACCGTTCTGACCCGCGGCAACCCCGTGGTGCGGGTGGGTCTTGTCCATCCGGTGGAAAGCTTCTGGATCGCCACCGGCCCCAATGACCAGACCGGTGAAAAGCGCCGCGTGCTGGACGAAAACTTCGCCGCCGTGACCCGCTGGCTGCTGGAGGGACATCAGGACTTCAACTATGTAAATGAATCGCTGCTGGCAACGGTTGCCACGGCAGAGGAACCCCGCAAGGTGGGGGCGATGGAATACGATGCCATCGTCATCCCCGATTGTACCACCCTGCGTAAAACGACGGTGGACTATCTCGAGCGCTTTGCCGCAAACGGCGGTAAGGTGATCTTTATGGGCAGCTGCCCCACCCATCTGGACGGCGTTTGCAGCGATGGGGTCAAGGCACTTTATGAAAAATCCACGGTGGTTTCCTTCAATAAGTCGGCGGTCATTGCCGCGCTGGAGGATTGCCGTAAGGTGGATATCCGCAATATCGACGGTCTTCCTGCCGAAAATCTGCTCTATCAGCTGCGGCAGGACGGCGAGAGCCAATGGCTGTTCGTTGCCGCCTTTAAGAAGAAGCTGATGATCTCCAATGAGGCCCAGCGGAATGCGGATGGCAGCGTGCCCTGCCAAAAGGTGGAGATCACCGTCAACGGTCTTTGGGAGCCGCACCTTTATGATACCGTCAACGGCAAGGTGCTGCCCATCGGCTTCCGCCATGAAAACGGCAAAACGGTGGTGCTGCGGGATCTTTATCCCTCCGATAGCCTGCTGATCCGCTTCTCCGAGCCCCATTACCATGAGTTTATTCCCCAAGCGGAGGAAAAGCTGGTGCTCGCCCGCTGCGATTATAAGCAGACCGTTCCCTATACCCGCGCAGAGGATAACGTTTTGCTGCTCGACCTGCCCGAATGGCGGCTGGACGACGGCGCATGGCAGCCCCGCGAGGAGGTCTTGCGGATGGACAACGTCGTGCGTGAGCAGCTCGATTACCCGCTCCGCAGAAATAAGGTCGCTCAGCCCTGGGTGGTGCCCGATCTGCCGGCCGAGCATACCGTTTCCATGCGGTATACCGTTCAGAGCGCCGTCAAGGTCAAGGATATTCGCCTGGCGCTGGAGGATGCCGAAAAGGCAACCATCCTTTGGAACGGCAAGCCCGTTTCCAACGAGGTGATCGGCTGGTACGTGGACGAGGCGATCAAAACGGTGGCATTGCCCGAGCTGAAGAAGGGTGAAAATACCCTCGAGATCACCCTGCCCTTTGCCCGCCGCTCCAATCTGGAGGCGGTGTTCATCCTCGGCGATTTCGACGTGGAGGTCAAGGGCACCGAGACGCTCATCGTTGCACCCTCCAAGGAGCTTGGCTTCGGCGGCATCTGCAAGCAGGGTCTGCCCTTCTACGGCGGCGCCCTGACCTATGAGCTGCCCGTCGAGGCTCCCGCCGATTGCGAGCTGACCGCCCATTTCGGTAAACATAAGGGCGCTCTCTGCAAGGTCGCGCTGGACGACGGCGAGGCCGTGCCGATGGCCTATTCTCCCTATAACGTTACCTTTAAGAAGGTCAGCAAGGGCAAGCACACCCTGAAGGTGACCGTCTATGGCCATCGGTTCAATACCTTTGGCTGCGTGCATAATTGCGACGACGCGTATCGCTGGTTCGGCCCCGATAGCTGGCGTACGCTGGGCGATCGCTGGAGCTATGAATATCAACTGAAGGAGATCGGCCTGCTGATCAGCCCGCAGATCAAAATGGAGAATAAAGCATGAATCAAGTGTTTACCCTGATCCGTGAGGCGGGGCGGTTGGTGACCGCCCCCGCCGCCGCGGAGATCTCCGCCAAGGGACGGAGCAATTTCGTAACCGATCGGGACGTGGCGGTGCAGGAGTTTATCCGCAAGGGGCTCTCCGCGCTGTATCCCGCCTACGGCTTTATGAGCGAGGAGCAGGAAAACACGCCCGATTATGCGCAACCCCTCTGGATCCTCGATCCCATCGACGGCACGGCAAACTTTATCACCCGTTACGGCTTAAGCGCCATTTCTCTGGCGTTGATGATGAAGGGTGAGGTGGTGTTCGGTGCGGTGTATAATCCCTATACCGATGAGCTGTTTTCGGCGGAAAAGGGAAAGGGGGCGTTTTTAAACGGCGAGCCCATCCATGCCGATAACGACGTTACATTTGAGGATGCGCTGATCGATCTCGGCACCATGCCCTATTATAAAGATCGCGCCGACGAGGTGGGGGCGATGGCTGCCGCCATCATCAAAAACGCCTCCGATATCCGCCGTTGCGGCTCGGCGGCGCTGGCGATGTGCTATGCATCCTGCGGCCGCACCGCCGCCATGCTGGAGGGGCTGCTGCAGCCCTGGGACTATGCGGCGGGTCTGCTGATCGCCAAGGAATCGGGCGCGCTCACCGCCGATTGGGATGAAAATCCCCTCACCGCCAAAGCACCCTCCTCGGTACTGGTGGCGGGCAAAAAGATCTATCAACCTTTAGTAAAATTGATTTGTGAGGTACTGAAACGATGAAATGGATCAATGCATCTAAAAATACAGAACAACAGGCTGTATATTTCAAAAAGAATATTGCGTGGAGTAAAGTTCCTGCAAAGGTAGAGGCCACCGTTACCGCCATGGGCGTTTATAATCTGCTGATCGGCGGCAAGAAGATCGGCAAGCAGGTCTTAACCCCGGGCTGGACCTCTTATCATACCCGCGTGCAGGCCCAGACCTATGACGTGACCGCCGAGCTGAAGGCGGGCGGCGAGGTCGCCGTCGAGGTGGGCGCAGGCTGGGGTGTCGGCACCATCGGCTTTACCCACAATAACAACTTCTACGACGATCAGGTGCGGTTGGCGGCCAGCTTTACCGCCATCTTTGCCGACGGCACCGCCGAGACGGTGGAGACCGATGCCGATTGGGATTGCTATACCCATCCCGTGCTCTATTCCGATATCTATAACGGCGAGGTTTGGGACGGCACCTATCAGCCCGAAGCCTTGGGCAAGGCGGTGGTTTCCGAAAAGACCTATTCCATCGTTCCGCAGGTGGGTGAATATATTCTGCCGCAGGAGCGGCTGAAGCCCATCGAGGTGATCGTTACCCCCAAGGGGGAGCGGGTGCTGGATTTTGGCCAGAACATGACCGGCTGGATCGAGCTGCAGGTGCAGGGCAAGGCGGGCGACGTCATCGCCTTTGACCATGCCGAGGTTTTGGATAAGGAGGGCAACTTCTATACCGAAAACTACCGTTCTGCCAAGGCCTATGCCAAGTTTATCCTGAGCGGGGATCGGGAGACCCTCGCGCCCCACTTCACCTTCTACGGCTTCCGCTATATCCGCCTGCTGGAGTATCCCTTTGAAACGGTCGATCCCAAGCAGTTTACCGCCGTTGTGGTTCATTCCGACCTGAAGCGGACCGGTGATTTCAGCTGCGGTCATCCGCTGGTCAATCAGCTTTATCATAACGTGATCTGGGGGCAGAAGAGCAACTATCTCGACGTGCCCACCGATTGCCCCCAGCGGGACGAGCGACTCGGCTGGACGGGGGATGCGCAGGTATTTTGCCGCACCGCCGCCATCAACTACGACGTAGAGAGATTCTTTAAAAAGTGGCTGGGCGACGTGGCCATTGAGCAATGGGAAAACGGCGCCGTGGAAGGCGTTGTTCCTCTTACGATGCCGAAAGGCCGTACCCGCACCTCCGCCGCATGGGGCGATGCCGCCTGCATCTGCCCTTGGGAGATCTACCTTGCCTACGGCAACAAGGAACTTTTGAAAGAGCATTTCCCCATGATGAAAAAATGGGTGGATTACATGCATGGTGCCGGCTCGGAGGAATTCCTCTGGCTGGACGGCAAGCACTACGGCGATTGGCTGGCGATGGATGCGGGCGACGGCATCTATATGGGCGCCACCCCCACCCATATGATCGGAACGGCCTTCTTTGCCTATTCCTGCTCCCTCGTTGTGAAGGCGGGTAAGGTGCTGGGCGAGGACGTGGCCGATTATGAGGCGCTTTATGAAAAGGTGGTAGCCAAGTTCCGCGAATGCTATATTGAAAACGGCGTACCTGTCGAAAAGGGCGCGGCGCTGAATAACGTCTATCCCGCCGATAAAACGCCGCCGGTCATTAACCCCGATACCCAAACGGCGCGGGTGCTGATGCTGCGGTTCGGGCTTTGCCCCGAGGCGGATCGTGCCAAGATGGCCAAGGATCTGGCAGAGATGGTGGTCGCCAACGGCACCCATCTCACCACCGGCTTTGTCGGCACCCCTTATCTGCTGCACGTGCTGGCGGAAAACGGCTATGAGAAGCTGGCCTACGACCTGCTGCTGCAGGAGACCTTCCCCTCCTGGCTGTTCTCGGTTAAGCAGGGCGCAACCACCATGTGGGAGCATTGGGACGGCATCAAGGAGGACGGCACCTTCTGGAGCAAGGATATGAACTCCTATAACCACTATGCCTACGGCTGCGTTTACGATTGGATCTTCGGAAAGGCGGCGGGCATCAACGTCTGCGAGGACGGCGTGGGCTATGAAAAGATCACCGTTGCCCCCATCCCCGACAAGCGGCTGGGTTATCTCACCGCCTCCATTGAGAGCCGCCACGGCAAGATCCTCTCCCATTGGGAATACCGCGGCGACACGGTATTGTATCGGTTTGAGATCCCCGCAGGGGTCACCGCCGAGATCACCCTGCCCGACGGGCGGCGTGAAACCGTTACCGACGGCGTATATATGTATTGATAAAAAATAACCGCCCAACGGGCGGTTATTTTTTGTGGAAAAAGGTTTTTTTTTCGTTTTTTCGGTTGACAAGGACAAGCGTTTTTGGTAACATTAAGGTGTATTAGTGTTAACGGCCGAAGGCCGATAACATAAAAAAATTATTGGAGGGAAAAACCAATGAAAAGACTGTTATCCGTACTGTTGATCGTTGTTATGCTGTTCACCTTGGGTGCTTGCGGCTCCAGCGAGGAAAAGCCTTCATCCGGCGATAAGAAGCCTACCGAAGCTTCTGATCTGAAGGTCGGCTTTATCTTCCTGCACGATGAGCAGTCCACCTACGACAAGAACTTTATCGACGCCGCTGTTGCTGCTTGCGAGAAGATGGGTGTTGAGATGGTTCGGAAGACTCAGATCCCCGAGTCCAACAAGTGCTATGACGCCGCTGTTGAGCTGATCGAGTCTGATGGCTGTAACCTGATCTTTGCTGATAGCTTCGGTCACGAGAGCTTCCTGATCGACGCTGCCAAGGAGTATCCCGAAGTGCAGTTCTGCCATGCTACCGGTACCCAGGCTCATACCGCCAATCTGAAGAACTTCCACAATGCTTTTGCTCACATCTATCAGGGCCGTTACCTGGCAGGTGTTGTTGCAGGCATGAAGCTGAACGAGATGATCGAGTCCGGCAAGATCACCGCCGATAAGGCTAAGATGGGCTACGTCGGCGCCTTCACCTTTGCTGAAGTTATCTCCGGCTACACCTCTTTCTATCTTGGCGCTAAGTCTGTTTGCCCCAGCGTGACCATGGACGTTAAGTTCACCGGTTCCTGGTACGATGAGCAGAAGGAAAAGGAAGCCGCTCAGGCTCTGATCGCAGGCGGCTGCGTACTGATCAGCCAGCATGCCGACTCCATGGGCGCTCCCACCGCTTGTGAAAACGCAGGCGTTCCCAACGTTTCCTACAACGGCTCTACCGCCGCTGCTTGCCCCGAGACCTTCCTGATCTCCTCCCGCATCAACTGGGTTCCCTACTTCGAGTACATGATCGGTCAGGTTATTGCCGGTAAGGCAATCGATACCGACTGGGCAGGTACCCTGGATAACGGCGCTGTTGCTTACACCGAGCTGGGTAAGAACGTTGCCAAGGGCACCGCTGAGAAGATCGCTGAGGTTGAGGCTGGTTTGAAGGACGGCACCATCAAGGTATTCGATACCGCTAACTTCACCGTCGGCGGGAAGAAGATCGATTCCTATATGGCCGACGTTGATACCGATGCGAACTTCGAGAAGGACACCGAGGTTGTTACCGACGGTATCTTCGAAGAGTCCAAGTATCGTTCTGCTCCCTATTTCGATGCAGAAATCGACGGCATCAAGCTGCTGGATCGTAACTACGGTTAATTTACAACTAAAGCTAAGGCGGAGCGAATCGCTCCGCCTTAGTTTTTTGTTTTTTAAAATGCTGATGGATCATGCCGATCTTATAATCAAACGCATCCTTGGGAGAGGCGATGACCGCCGGCTCCCCATCAA
>JAFQKO010000163.1 GCA_017396865.1 Clostridia bacterium
AGCGTTCGAAAGAGCGTAACCGAATATGGGGGTATAGCTCAGCTGGGAGAGCGCTTGAATGGCATTCAAGAGGTCAGCGGTTCGATCCCGCTTATCTCCACCAACAGAAAAAGGAACACCGATAGGTGTTCCTTTTTCTTTTGGTGGAGATAAGCGGGATCGAACCGCTGACCTCTTGAATGCCATTCAAGCGCTCTCCCAGCTGAGCTATACCCCCATATTCGGTTACGCTCTTTCGAACGCTTGATTATTATAGCAAAGGGAAATCCGTTTGTCAATAACTTTTTTTAAAAAAACAAAATTCTTCATTGAAACTCTCGGTAATACCATGTATAATAGAACCATAACAAAAGCCTTGAAAGGAACGATTCAAATGCAACGAAAACAAACCAAAAGGATCGATCTGCGGGCATTGATCGCTGCGGGAGCCCTGATTGCGGTAGCGGTGGTGCTTTGCCTGATCGTTTACTTCATTAATCAAATTCCGACGGCGCAGGAGGCCTTTATGGCCGACCATCCCTACACCTTTGCGGCGGCAAAGGCGCTCGGCACCGAAACCCGCGACAGCTACGTTTACGAGGACGGCTGCGTATACGTATCCTACCCCACCACCGGCAACAAGGATACCGACCAAAAATTCCAAGAGCTTTTACAGACGGCCAAGGAGCAATTCGATGCCCATCTGGAGGAGAGCGCAGACGCCGAGGATGAGCGCATTGCACACCTGATCTTCGACTACACCGCCCGAAAGGACGACGGCTTTTCCGCCATCACCTGCTTCTATGAAATCTCCCGCAGAGGTGAGGACGGCCAAAACGAGATCGTTCAACGGAAGGAGCGCACCTATCTGCTGGATGCAAAAAGCTTTATTTTGGACCTCAACGGTGCCATCTGCGACAACGCAACCCAAAAGCTCGACCTGATGCTGCGCGGCGATCAGCTTTCGACCGCCGACATTGAGGACTTTTCCATCGAAGGCGACAATCTGACGCTCCGCTGGGCGGGCGAAAAAAAGACCTTTTCGGTGCAGGCGGTGAAGCGAGCAAGCCTCATTGATCCCGAAAAACCGATGATCGCTCTCACCTTTGACGACGGCCCCGGCAAATACTCCCGTCAATTTGCCGATCTTCTGGAAAAATACAACGGTCATGCCACCTTCTTTGTTTTAGGTGCCAACGTATCAAGCTTCGATCAAAGCCTGAAATACGTTTACGACAAAGGCAACGAGATCGCCAGCCACACCCACAACCACAAAAATCTCAACAAGCATACCGCCGAGACGGTTCGCAGCGAGATTGAAAAGGCAGACCAAGCGATCTATGATGCCATCGGCGCCTACCCCACCCTGATCCGCGCGCCTTACGGCAACGCCAACGATTCAGTGCTCAAAATCGGAAACCGTCCCTTCATCAAATGGAATCTGGACACCGAGGATTGGAAAAGCCGCAATGCCCAAGCGGTGAAAAACATGATCCTCAACTACGTGGCTGACGGCGACATTATCCTGATGCACGAGATCTATGAATCCACCTACGACGGCCTCGCCCTTGCCCTGGAGGAGCTCTCAAAGCAGGGCTATCAGTTTGTGACGGTCAGCGAGCTGATGCACTATCGCGGCGTAAAGCCCGAAGTGAACACCTATTTTTCCTTTCCGCCCAAAGAATAAAATATAAAAGGGGGCTGTAAAAAACGTGCGTTTTTTACAGCCCCCTTTATATTATTCACTTCGTTTTCTTATAACCTTCGCCGGATTCCCCACCGCTACGGTATAGGACGGAATGGGCTTGACCACCACCGCACCGGAGCCGACGACCGCTCCGTCGCCGATATCACCGGAATAGAGGATGCAGACTCCCATCCCGATATAGGCATCCTTGCCGATGGTCACCTTTTTGGAATGGCCACCCTGACGGATGATCCAATCCTTCGGATCCTCGAAAATATGCGAATAAGGCGTGAGTGTTATGTTCTGCGCCAACAACGCATGGGAGCCGATCTCCAGCCCCTTATGCCCAAAAAGAGTCGTTCCCGTTCCGATATATACATGATCTGCAATATGGATATATCCGTCCACGTCACTTTCGGTATCCAGCAGCACCCGCTCCTTGATCATCACCTTATCTTCCAGAACGATGCCACCTTCTCCTCGGGCAATCAGCGTTGCACCGTCGCAAATCGTAACACCGTTGCCGACCGAAATATACTGCGGATTGACGATCCGTACACCTGCACCGATCCGAACGCCATCCCCCATCGATTTAAATTGGGTCTTATAATACGCCAGCCGAAGCCGTTCTGCCTCGGCCGACGGATCATGCATAAAGACGGTGCGATAAAAGCTTTCCTTATCTTCAAGGTCTTCAAATGCCTTCGTAAAAAAATCAGCCATTCTTTTTCATCCACTTTTCTTTCATATTCCGGTAAACCGCGTCGGAGATCTCAGGATTCCCTTTCGAGCAGACCGGCAAAAGTTGATCCCCTGCCACCTTGGGATCGGTACAGGCGGTATCGTTGCGATACCGCGCTCGCTCCTTGGGATCGCGCAGGTTTGGAATCTCCATAGGAATCCCACCCTTCAGCACCGAGCGATAGGCAAACATTCCCGGCAGGAACATATCCAACGCCTCATAGACGTCGATGATATCAGCCTCGGGATTACCGAGGATCTTCTCGGCAAAGTTCCACATAGAGAAAAAGTCCGAGCCGCCGTGTCCAAAACCCTTGACCAGCTCTTCCTTACCCTCGTTGGGCCGATAGCACTTGCGAATCTTGGTTTCTTTATCATATTTTCCGGAGTACTCGTCTGCCAAAACGTACAGCGTTTGCACATCGTCCAAACGAGCATCCTCCCGAGCAGATTCCATCCGCCCTTTTCCGCCGTAAACAGAGTACCAAACAGAATTCTCATAAAGACCGCCGTGGATGCTCTTGATGATGCCGCCGTTTTCCAACGTAATCATCTCCATCCCAAAGGATCCTGCCTTCGCGCCCATCCGCTCATCCCGCTCGGTGCGCTTGCCCTCAAAACCGACGACTGAAACAGGGCGCAAGCCTGTGATATGGATCAATGGACCGATGGAGTGGGTGCAATAGAAGGTTGCATACATATTATTACGCCAATGATCGGGATCCCCATAGGTGATATCAGGCCATATGGACTCACAGTTATGGACGTATTCACCCTCGCCATATTCAAACTCACCGATCATTCCCTCGCGATAAAGACGGCGCATTTCGAAGGGAGCGGGCATATAGCAATAGTTCTCGCCGTAAGCATAGATCTTACCGGTTTGCTCCACCGCTTCGATCAGCTCGACCGCTTCCTTCATGGTCTGCACGGGCAACACCTCGCTGAAAACATGTTTTCCCGCTTTCATGCAACGAATCGCCATCGGCGCGTGCTCATTTGCAAAATTCGCCAGCACCACAGCATCCATCTCGTGCTTGATAAACGCTTCAAAATCTGTGTAGTACGCAATGGGCAGATCAGGATACTTCTCCTTCTGCTTTTCCAGCAACTCGGGTCGGATATCACAAATCGCCACAACCTCGGCGTTTTCTGCTGCCGCACAATATTTGATCATGCTGCCGCCGCGATATGCGCCGACAACGCCCACTTTAACCTTTTTCATATAGGTTCACCTCCGGGCTCTATTTTACCAAAATCTCAGCAAAAACTAAATAGAAATATTCCATATAATCATGGATTATAGTTCGATATCAACTGTTCTTTTTGCGAACGAGTCAGTTGCTTGACGGCATACTCCCGCCGCGATGCGGCCGCGCGATCCTCGGCCTCCTCGCGATACACCATCTCCACAGGTCGGCGGGAGGGCGGATGGGTATACTTTGCCGCCACCCCACGATTATGCTCCGCCAATCTTCGATCGGGATCGGTGGTGATCCCCGTATAATAAGTGCCGTCGGCACATTTTAAAATATAAACGTAATACTTCATGTTTTTATTATAATTTGATTGACAAAAAAATGCAAACTTTTTATAATAAGTTTAACTTTTATTTCTATTCGGAGGAATTATTATGAATCAGCATTGGATCGCCGCATGGGGCTGCCCCATCGCGCATATCAACCGTGAATCCGCCCAGTGGATGAAGGACACCACCGTGCGGTTTAATATCCTGATGACCGTTCCCGGAAGTAGTGTAAAATTACACTTTTCTAACCTTTTCAACCCCGAAAGCTCCACCATTGCCCGCGCAAGCATCGGCGTATGTCTGGAGGAGAGCAGCTTTGATCTGAACCGCTTTGCCACCGTCACCTTTAACGGCGGCGAGGAGAGCGGCACCATGGAGGCGGGCGGCGGTATCACCTCCGATCCCATCGAGCTGGATTTTGAAGCGGGCGAGACCCTGACGGTCAGCCTTTATTTCAAGGACTTCACCCGCCTGCTGACCGGTCATCGCAACACCGGCAGCAAATTCATTCAGCGGTGGAGCGCCAACGGCGACTGCACCCACACCCCCGACCTGCCCTTATGCGAATACAACGACGCCGTTGCCTACCCCTTTATCCACACCATTGAGTCCTATAGTCCCGAGAACTGCTATTCCATCGTGGCCTACGGCGATTCCATCACCGCCCAAAGCTGGCCCGATCGCCTCTCCCGCCGCCTGCTGGCAATGGGCAGAACCGACGTTGCCATCGTGCGCAAGGCGATCAGCGGCAGCCGTGTTCTGCGGGAATACCCCTGCGACCTCTATCGGCATTACGGCCCCCGCGGCGAGGAGCGCTTCGAGCGTGAGGTTTTGTTCCCCGGCGTTAAGAAGGTCTTTATTCTGCACGGCATCAACGATATCATTCATCCCCAAGAAAACGGAAGCATCTTCCGCCCCATCACCGACCAGCCCACCGCCGAGGAACTGATCGAGGGACTGGAATATTACATTGAAACGGCCCATAAAAACGGCATTCGCGTCTTCATGTCCCCCATCCTTCCCTTTGAGGGTTGGCGCACCTACAACGAAGAAAAGGAGCAGATCCGCGAGGCGGTCAACTATTGGATCTATCGCGCCGCGCCCATCGAGGGCGTGCTGCCCTTTGAGACGGCGATCCTGAACCCCGAAAACCCCATCGCCATGGATCCCGCCTTCGACAGCGGCGATCACCTGCACCCCAGCGATAACGGTGCGCAGGCGATGGCCGATTGCATCCCCGAGGAGTTCATTTAATGAATTCGATTCGAGTGAACGATTTTGCGCCGAACGATGGCTTCTCCGTTTTTTCCTGCCCTATGCAGAAATCGACCCCAAGGCACCGGCGGCCTGCAAGGAATACGGTGCCGTTTACTGCACCGGTCAAGGCAACCTGATCCTGACGCTCAACGGCAAAACCATCAAAGCCTACGGAATCAAACCGTTAGAATAGCACAAAGGCCGCGATCCCGAGGGATCGCGGCCTTTTCTGAAACAACCAACAAATATATTATAACAAGAAAAATACCGCCTTGTCAACGATTTTTCATGCAGACGGATCAATTTCTCCCTATTGCATAAATCAAAGCCAAAAACTTTAGATAATCTGCGAATTGAAAAAGGCAAGTTTTTATGGTATTCTTTAATCAGAAAGAAAGAGAAAAACTTTCAAAGGTTCAGAACAAAATGGTTGCCCGCTCTACAGCCACACCGTAGTGTGAGGATGCTTACAAACCAATGTTCTCCAAATAAGAAAGGTAACGAAACAGCCGCAACCGAAAAGATGGAACTCTGAACCGAAAAATTGAAGAAAGCGAGGTTAACCATGGTGGAACCTGCACACGAAATGAGATAACCCTCGGCTCTATCCTATGACGAGAAAGTAGGAAGGACCGAGGGTTATTTCTTTTTTATTTTCAGAACATGATATACGTATAAATCAAATTATGATCGCTGCAATCGGCATGATGAACGATGATGCCCGCATCGGTGGCCTCATCCCAGAAATGGCAGAGACTCTTGGAAACGATGATATTATCAATGGGTCTGGTGGGCTCATTCCCCTGGGGGAAGGTATTGATCTCGCAGGCACAGGTATCGCCGCCGTTGAGCATGGTAAACCGCTTGGTATCCACATAGGGAAGCAGCTGAGAGGGGCTCTTATTCATATCCCCTGTCAGCACCGCATATTCATCCTTTGCCATCGCCGCCAGCACCTGCTTCATCTCCGCACCGACTTCATCATCGGTACCGAGGGTCAGGTGGGTGTTATAAAAGCAGAGGGTTCTGCCGTTAATATCGATCACGTGGCGGGAATAGGTGCGGTTGCCGTCGCTGTCCCGAGCTCCGCAGACCTCATAGTTGACCGCTTCGCTCTCCTTGATGGGATAGCGGCTCAAAACGCCGTGACCGTAGCCCCGCTCCCCCCGCTTCAGGGAACAACAAAAATGCCAATAGGGATAACCCAGCTCCTCGGAAAGGCGCTTCATCTGATCCTCAAAGTTGCTGCGCTCGGCCTTATAATCGATCTCCTGAAAGCCGATGATATCGGGATCGATCTCCTTGACCACCGCCTTGATCTCCTCCCATTGGGAGCCGTAGACCATACATTTTACGTTATAGGAGGCTATCTTGGTATAGCCCTTATCTTCTCTTTGCATTGCGCTTTACTCCTTGAATTGAATATAGGTATAAATGGGGTTATGGTCGCTGCCCTCGGTATGAACCACCTCGATGCCCACGTTATTATCGTCGCTCCAATAGTGGTCCAGCGTTTTGGTAACTACGATATTATCGATGGGGCTGGTGGGATTATTGCCTTGGGGGAAGGTATTGACATAGAAGACGAATTCATCGCCGCCGTTCAGAACGGTAACCTTCTTGACGTTGACATACCGCCCCATGTTATCGGGCCGCATATTCATATCGCCGGTCAGAACCGCATTTTTATCCTTCGCCATGGCGGTGGTCACCTGCAGCAGCTCCGCTCCGTTCTCCTGGTCGTTGCCGAGGGTCATATGGGTATTATACACCACCAGCTCCTTACCGTTGACGTCCACAACGTGGCGTCCGTAGTTGCGGTTATGGTCACCTGCGGAGATCACCTTAAAGTTGACCGCCTCGGTGCTTTTAATGGGATAGCGACTCAGGATCGCATGGCCGTAGCTTCCGCCACCGTAATCGATGGATTTGGTGAAATGCCAATAGGGATAGCCGCACTCCTTGGCCAGCAGCTCTGCCTGATTGACGCTCGGGCCGCCGCGGGTGGTATAAACGTCCACCTCCTGCAGGCCGACGATATCGGCATCGATGGCCTTGAGCACCTCCACCACCTTATCCTTCTTGGTGCCGCCCGCCAGATTCTGGATATTATAGGAGGCCACCTTAATATAGGTGGAATAATCGATCTCCACTTCTTCGATCTCCGGCTCTTCCTCCTCTGCGGGGGGCGTTTGAACGGGCGGCTTGGTTTCGGCATCAACGGTCTGATCCTCTTTGGTTGGCTGATCGGGCTGTTCCGATTGATTCGGCATCTCGGGAGAGGGTGTTTGGGCTTGCGGCTGCTGCTCCGAAGGCTTGGAAGGAACCGTGACGGTTTCCTCTTCCGATTCGGCATTGCCTGCAACCACCGTTGCCGCCGAGGCATCCTTCTCCGCCTTTTCGGATTTACAACCCGCAAGGCTCAGGATCATCACAACAATTAAAAACAGAGCGAATTTTGCTTTCATTCTAAAGAAACTCCTTTCGGCTTTTCTTTATTCTATCAAACAAAACTCGCTCTGTAAAGATTAAACGTCAAAATATCCCAAAATTAAGATACCCGCAAAGGCTGCCGCAATGCAGAGGTAATGCTTCCAAGAGAGCTTTTCCTTCAGGAAAATACTACCCCAAACGGTGGAAACCATACAATAGGCAGAGATGATGACCAATCCCGGCACATAGCCGCGTACAACCACCATCATGTAAAAGACCTGACCGATGGTTTCGCAGATACCGCCCAAAAGCTTGGTGCCGTCGTATTTCACGTCGATCTTTTCCCGCTTGATGCCGTAAACGTAGATGGCAAACAGGATCGCCACAAACAACCAAGTAAACTCATAGGCGGTATTCATAATATCGCCGCCGAGATTTTCCGCAGCGACCTCCAGATCCTCAATGCCTGCGGGATTCTTGGCCAGAATTCCGCTTGCTTTTTCCACAAAGGGATCGGCAATCAGGGTATCGATAAAGGTGCCGAGAGAATCGAGCACACAATAGAGCACCGGCAACAGAATCGCCCAAACACTCTTGGAATATTTCCGATTTGCCTTCTTTTGGCGCAGGGCACGCAGCTCGGCATCCTCGGTATTATCCACAAAGCCCAGGCAGATGATGCCGCCGACCACCAGAACCAAGCCGGCAATGATCCAGGGATTTAAAAAGATCGCATTGCTCTCCGATTCGGGATTAAAGGTAACCCCGAACACCGCCATGCAAAGCAGCGCCGCCACCGCGCCCGAGCCGTTGCAGATGGGCGAGGAGATGGAAAGCTCGATATAGCGCAGACCGATATAGCCCACCACCATCGAAACGATATAAAAGAACGACGCAGGCAGATAATCAATAATATCCCCAAAGGTGAGGGGAACACCGCCGACGGTGATCTCATAAATGGCGTGAATACCCATCACAAGACCCACCGCGATTCCGACCTTATAATGGCTCAGCTTATCGGTTTGCTTGGAGCCGATCTTGCTGAAAATATCCGATCCGCTCCAAAACAGCATGGCCGCAACCGCAATTAACCACATCATATTGCTTATTTTTCCTCCATGTTGCCAAAGATTTCTTTGGCCAGATCTTCCACAACCGCAGGACGGGAAACGATAATGCCCGTGGCATCATCCCCCAAGATCAGCAGGTTATCCCCCGGCTTGATGCCGAAAAGCGCCCGCGCCTCCTTTGGAATGACGATCTGACCCTTCTCCCCGACCTTCACCGTTCCGAAAACGTGCTTGCCCTTGGGGAGACCGTATAAATGCTTTCCCTTTGCCATATCACACCTCTAAAAGTCATACTTGTAGGAAAAGTATGACTATAATAACATATAATTTTCCGTTTGTCAAACCTTGACTGTAAAATGATAACATATTATAATAAAAACATCAAGACTAAAGGATGCAGATATGATATTGAATGAAATTCGGCTGGCGGTGAACCACACCGAGGACCAGCTGGTGAAAAAAATAGAAAAGCAAGCGCGGCTGCGAAATCCCGCATGGCGGATCCTGCGGCGGGCGATCGATGCCCGCAAAATCCCCGTATGCTACAACTACACCATCGAAGCGGTGCCGCAGGGAAGCGCCTTTGAGGAGCGCAAGCCCCTTGCCATCCCCCAAAGCCGCTTGAAGCAGCGCCCCGTGATCGTGGGCTGCGGGCCTGCGGGCTTATTCGCGGCGCTGATCTTAGCCAAAGCGGGGGCAAACCCCATCCTCTTGGAGCGGGGCAAGCCCATCGATGCGCGGCGGGCAGACGTAGAAGCATTTCAAAAAACGGGCATATTAAACCCCGATTCCAACGTTCAATTCGGTGAAGGCGGGGCAGGCACCTTTTCCGACGGCAAGCTGACCACCGGCATCCGTGATCCTTTATGCCGCGCGGTTTTGGAGACCTTCGCTCAACATGGAGCACCCGAGGAAATTTTGATCGATGCCAAAGCCCATATCGGTACCGACCGCCTGCAGGGGGTGATCCGCTCCATGCGGGAGGAGATCCGTGCCCTCGGCGGCGAGATCCGCTTCGAGGAGCAGATGACCGATCTGCAGATCGAAAACGGCAGAATCACCGCTGTGATCGGCAAGGAGCGGTATGCCACCGCCCACCTGATCTTAGCCATCGGCCACAGCGCGCGGGACACCTTCGAGTTGCTTTTGGAAAAGGGCGTCCCGATGCAGCCCAAGGCCTTTTCCATCGGTGCACGGATCGAGCATCCTCAAGCGCTGATCAACGAGGCGCAGTACGGTGAAGATGCCCAATATCTCCCCGCCGCCGACTATAAGCTCTCGATGCACACCGACGCAGGGCGGGGCGTTTACACCTTTTGTATGTGCCCGGGCGGCGAGGTCATCGCCGCCGCCAGCGAGGAGGGCGGCATCGTGACCAACGGCATGAGCTACCACGCGCGGGCGGGCAAGAACGCCAACAGCGCCCTTTTGGTGGGCATCACCCCTGCCGACTACGGCACCCATCATCCCTTAGCAGGCGTTTATTTCCAGCGTGCCTTGGAGCAAAAGGCCTTTGCCATGGCGGGTAACAGCTATCGTGCACCCGCCCAGCGGTTGGGCGATTTTCTGCAGAAGCGACCCACCGCGCAGTTCGGCACGGTGCAGCCCACCTATCAGCCGGGCGTTACCCTTTGCGATCTCAACAGCCTCTTCCCTGCCTATATCTGCGATTCCATGGCGGAGGCGATCCCCTATTTTGACCGCCGCCTGAAGGGCTTTGGGCTGGAGGATGCTGTTTTAACGGGCCCCGAATCCCGCAGCAGCTCGCCCGTGACCATCCTGCGGGATCGGGAAACGCTGCAAAGCCCCATTGCAGGGCTTTACCCCTGCGGCGAGGGCGCAGGCTATGCGGGTGGCATTATGAGCGCCGCCGTGGACGGTATCAAATGCGCCTTGAAGATTTTAAATGTGTAAAAAATGCCATTCCGGCGGAATGGCATTTTTTCTTATTTATTGCGGCGTCCGGTATTCTCCAGGAACTGCTTGCAGGGGAGCAGGAAATCGGTCTGGATCAGGTCGAAGCCGCGGTCGGCCAGCCAGCCCCAGCCCTTTTCGGGATCCTCGATCATCGAGATATCGTCGTTATGGTAGGCGGCGAGAACGGCACGGTAATCATAGACCAAGGCGTTGACCCATACGATCTTCCCCTCGCTATGCATCATATCGATATATTCCTTGCTTGCAACGGGGGCATCCTCTCTCTTAAAGAGCACCTCGGCACCCACGTAGTTGATGTTGCGCTTCTTCATATCCTCATGGGTATGATCCTCATCGGTTACAATGCTCATGTAGTAAAGATCGGGGGCGTATTTTTCAACCGCATCGAGGTACTCGGGCTTATTGGCGGTCTTAATGAGGATCTGATCCTCCATGCCCAGCTTACGGATCATTTTGGAGATCTGCTCGGGGGCCTCCCAGAACTTATCGATATTGATGATGCACTTGCCCTTCATCAGCTTAAGCGCTTCCTCCAAGCGAACGATATTCCACTCGGTGGGGCAGAGATCGCAGTTGGAGAGCCTGAAATTTTCCACCATCGAAGCGGGGAAGTTACGGATCCGATCCTGCATCCGCAGATGTACCTTTTCCATTTTGGGATGCTGAATGAACAGCTCGCCGTCCTTGGAATAGTCCACGTCCAGCTCCACGATATCAGCGCCCTGATTCAGCGCGATCTGAAAGGCCTGCAAGGAGTTGCAGGGGATATTGGCGCCGCAAACACCGCGGTGGGCAACCAGCAAAACCTTTTTTTCCTTTGCCATTTCCAAGAGATTCATCTTAATACTCCTCCGTGAATTTTCTTAATATATTGATACTCCGCTCTGCAGCCTTGACCACAAAGGCGGGATAATCCATTTTCGCATCGTCGGCAGCACCGTCGGAGATCGCCCGCAGCACCGCAAACGGCACCTGATTGACATAGCAAACGTGGCCGATGGAAGCGCCCTCCATCTCGCAGCAGGCCGCCCCGAAGGTGGAGCGGATAAACGCACGCTTGGCATCGTCGGCAATAAACTGATCACCCGACGCCACCGTGCCCCGCAGGGAACGCACCTCCATGGCCGCAGCCGCCCGCTCCAACGCATCCGCCAGCCCCGCATCGGCAGGAAGCTTAACGAGGTTGATACCCGAAAGCAAGCCCTTGGGGTCGCCCAACGGCGAGGTATCCATATCATGCTGTACCACCTGCTCGCCGATCACCAGATCCAGCAGGTGCAGGCGATCGTCCAACGCACCTGCCACACCCGAATTGATGATACAATCGGGACGATAGGTCAGGATCATCGCCTCAGCGCAAAGGGCGGCAAATACCTTGCCCACGCCGCAGGTGGCAACCACCGCCTCTTTCCCGCACCATTCGCCCCTTACAAAGCGAACGCCGCTGATGGTATCTTCTTTTATATTTTTCATTTCTGCGATAATGGCGGCCGTTTCCGTCTGCATCGCACCGATAATTCCGATCACTTTAAAAAGTCCTCCTTTAGCGGCACCTCATCGATCAATCGAACCCCCATCTTTTGCGCAAAGGCGGTCATGGCGGCAATCTCCTCGGGATCGCAGACATGCGTTGCCCGATGGGCATCCAAGCCGAGGATGGCGGTGCAGTTTTCCTCTGCCGCGATCTCCCAGAATTTCTCGCTCGGGTAATGATTTTTTGCCCGATGGCCCTGCAGATTGAGCTCCATGGGAATCTTCATCGCCCGAACCTCGCGGCAGAGCCGCCGCATATGGTGACGGTAGATCGTTTCATCGCCGGTATAATGGCAAACGCCGGGATGGCAAAGATATAAAAACCGACCCGTAGCCAGCCCCTCCAGCACCTGATCCACGTAGTTTGCCAAGAGATGCTCCTCGGCTTGGGGCTTGCTGGTATGCAGCCCCGTTTCATATTCATTATGATAATAATGCTGACCCAGGATCAGATATTCAACGCCCGGGTTCTCTCGCAGCATTTCCAAAAACCGTGGGAACAGCTCGGGATAATATTCCGCCTCCAGCCCGCAAAGGATCTCAATGCGATCCCCATAGAGCTTTTTCATCCGCTCCACGGTGGCGATATAATCGGGCAGATCCTCGGGCGACATCCGCATCCGCGAATAGTAGCCGTTCGGAAAATGGTAGGGCGCATGATCGGCAAAGCCGAAGATCTTGATGCCGCCCTTGATGGCCTTCTCCACATATTCCCATTCACAGCCGTATCCATGGTGGCAACGGAAGGTGTGCGTATGATAATTTGCTTTGATCATGTTCATTTCCTCGGTGTAAAATTACACTATTTCTTGTTCTAACCGTTGCCGCAGCAAGGTTTTTGCCTCTTTCATCGATTGCTCAAGGGGGAGCCCCTCGCCGATGGCAAAGGCACCCTGCAGATTGGGATAGAGCGCCCGATCAAAGGGCTTGACCATCCCTGCGAAGACCATAGACGGGATTTTCCCCGCCCGCTGAATGACCGTTCCGACTGCTTTTCCCATGGCTGATTGAGCATCAAAGCAGCCCTCCCCGCTGATGAGCAGCCTGCAATCTACCAGCAATTCTTCAAAACGATACAGGCGCAGAATCTCATCGATTCCCCGCCGCAGGGTTCCCTGAAGACAATAAAGGCAAGCATAGCCCATCCCGCCTGCCGCCCCTGCGCCCTTGGCATCGGGATCGAAGCCCAGCAGAGAAACGACATTTTTCGCGCCCTGTTCCAGCGCCGCCACATCGGTAGGGCTTGCCCCCTTTTGGGGCGCAAAAACCGCCGCCGCGCCCTGCGCGCCAAGGAGGGGATTCTCTACGTCGCACATGGCGGTGAAGGAAGCCTTCACCCGAGACGGCTCGATTTTGGCGATCTGAGCCAGATTCCCACCCCGCGGAGTGATGGGTTCACCTGCAGCATCATAAAACCGCCAGCCGAGCGCCTGAAGCATTCCCAGCCCCAGATCATTGGTAGCGCTGCCGCCCAGCGTGAGGGTAATTTCGGTCGCACCCGCTTCGATGGCATGGGCGATCAAAAGCCCCAGACCATAAGTCGAGGCAGCCATTGGGTCTTCCCGCCCTTTCAATTGGGGCAAGCCGATGGCGGTGGCCGATTCGATGACCGCCGTTCCGTCCGACAAAAAGCCGATCGGTGCGGTGATGGGTGCACCGAGAGCATCCACCGTTTCAAACCATTGCTTTTGGCCGCCGACGGCGGCCAAAATGCAGTCGAGGGTTCCTTCACCGCCGTCTGCCAACGGCAGGGTATGGACCGTTTGCTGCGGATACCGCCTTTGCAATACCTCTTTGGCAACGGAACAAAATTCCTGCGCCGTCAGACTTCCCTTAAAGGAGTCCGGTGCAACGATGATGCTCATACTGCCCCTCCTACGTTCATTTCCTTCATTTTACCACCTTTTTCTTGCAATGGCAAGTGTTTTATGCTATGATTGTCGCGAGGTGAGTATCATGAAAAAAGCTCTTTTGATCCATCCCGAAGAACTAAGCAAAAAATGGATTCATCGCATGAAAAGCCTTGGTGTTAACACCCTTGCCATCCATCCGTGGGGCGGCAAGCAAGCACCGCAAACGCTGGCTGCGCTGTTGGAACAGCTCCGCGACCCCGCCTATCGGCAGCTTTTAGATCAAGCGGCGGAAAGCGGGCTGGAGATCGAATACGAATTCCATGCGGCAGGCTATCTGCTGCCGCGCGTTCTATTTGAAACGCATCCTGAATACTTCCGCATGAATCGAGAGGGAGAACGCACCCCCGACTATAACCTCTGCGTTTCCAATCCGGAGGCGGTGGCTATTATTGCCGAGCGTGCCGCCACGCTGCCTAAGCAACTCTACCGCTCCTCTCATCACTATTATTTCTGGTTGGACGACGGCAAGGACGCCTTTTGCCATTGCCCCAAATGCAAGCACTTATCTCCCGCCGATCAACAGTTGATCGTGCTGAATGCCATGATCACCGCCATCCGCAAGGGCGTACCCGATGCGAAGCTTGCCCATTTAGCCTATTTTGAAACGGAGCAGCCCCCGCTTTCCGTTCGACCTGCAGAGGGAATTTTCTTAGAGTATGCGCCCATGTCGCGGGATATGACCCGGCCGGTTGCCGACTCCCCGTCGGCGGCATTAGCCGTTATCCCGAAGCTCTTGCACTATTTTGGCAAGAAGGACGCACGGCTGCTGGAGTATTGGTTTGATAACTCGATGTATTCCCGCTGGAAAAAACCGCCCGTTGCCTTTTGCCCCAACAACGACATGATTCGCCAAGACCTTGCCTTCTACACCGATGCAGGATTTGAAAACCTCCGTGTCTTTGCCTGCTTCCTCGGTGCCGACTACGAAGAGCTGCATGGTGAGCCGGATCTTTCCGCTTTTAAATAAACCATGCCCGCAGACCAAATGGTCTGCGGGCATTTTATTATTCTTCTTCGGATTTAGGTTCGGTTTCGGGTTCGGTTTCAGGTTCGGTTTCGGGTTTGGTTTCAGCCTCTGCTTCAGCCTCCGCCTCTGCCGGAGCCTCCTCCGCTTCGGGCGCCTCCTCAACGGGCGGCTCGAAAATGGCGGCAAATTCCGCACCGGTCAAGCGATCCTTCTCCAGCAGCAGATCGGCGGTGGTGCGCACCTCGGTCTCATGCTCGCGCAAAATCTCCTCTGCCCGTGCGTAGGCCTGATCGATGATCGCCTTGATCTCCTCATCGATCATCGAAGCAACGTGCTCGGAATAATCCCGCTGGGTTGCGAAATCACGGCCGAGGAACACCTCGTTGCTGTCGCTTCCATAAAGGATGGGGCCGATCCGATCGCTCATGCCGTACTTGGTGACCATCTGGCGGGCAATGGCGCTGGCGCGCTCGATATCATTGGAGGCGCCGGTAGAGATATCGTCGAGATACAGCTTTTCGCTGACCCGACCGCCCAGCAGGCTGACGATCTCCTCAAACATGATCATCTTGGTGGAATAAGAGAGATCCTCCTGAGGCAGATGGAGGGTATAACCGCCCGCTCTGCCGCGGGGAACGATGGAAATCTCATGAACGGGGTCGGCGGTTTCCAGGAAACGGGCGACCACTGCATGACCTGCCTCGTGGAAGGCGGTGAGGCGGCGCTCTTTTTCCACCACCTTACGGCTCTTCTTTTCAGGGCCTGCAATCACCTTCATGATGGATTCCTCGATCTCCTTCTGGCCGATCGATTCCTTTTCACGGCGGGCGGTCAGCAGGGCGGCCTCATTGAGCAGGTTTTCAATATCCGCACCGGTGAAGCCGATGGTGCCCTTGGCGATATCGCCGAAATCGACGTCCTCTTCAAACTTTTTACCGCGGGCGTGCACCTTCAGGATCGCCTCACGGCCTGCGGCATCGGGATAGCCCACGTAGACCTCGCGGTCGAACCGACCGGGACGCAGCAGGGCGGGATCGAGGATATCGGCACGGTTGGTGGCGGCAATTACGATGATACCTGCATTGGCACCAAAGCCATCCATCTCCACCAACAGCTGGTTAAGGGTTTGCTCTCTTTCGTCGTGGCCACCGCCGAGACCTGCGCCTCTGCGCCGACCGACGGCATCAATTTCATCGATAAAGATGATGCAAGGATTATTCTTCTTCGCTTCGTCGAACAGATCACGCACACGAGATGCACCCACGCCCACGTACAGCTCCACGAAATCGGAGCCGGAAATGGAGAAGAAGGGAACGCCCGCCTCACCTGCAACGGCCTTAGCCAGCAGGGTCTTACCGGTACCCGGAGGGCCGACCAGCAGAACACCCTTGGGAATTCTGGCGCCCAGCTCCAGATATTTACGGGGAGATTTCAGGAAATCGACAATTTCCTCCAGCTCCTCCTTCTCTTCATCGGCACCCGCCACGTCCTCGAAGGTCTTTTTCTCCTTCTGATCGGCACCGGTTTTAACACGAGCCCTTGCAAAGCCGGGAGCCTTGCCGCCGTTCATCTGCCGATTGGTCATCACAAAGAAGAAGATCACCATACCGATCAGCAGCAGCGAGGGCAGATAGCTGACCCACCAGGGAAGGGTGAAGCCCTCGGAAAAATCATAATCCTTGATGAGCCCCTTTTGCTGCTGCTCCAGCACGATGGGCATCACCTCGGCTTCAAACATACCGAGGCTCAGCAGCTCATGGCGAACGCTCTCGCCGCCCTTGAGCTTACAGGTCAGCTCCGTACCTTCGAGGGCAAAGGATTCCACCTTTTCTTCATTAAAATAGGCAACCATCTCGCCGTAAGTGATCTTTCTGGGACCTTCCTCCTCTGTCATCAGGGAGAAGATCGAAAACACGATGGCGAAGATCAGCACCATATAGATCATCCCGCGAAAGCCGGATCTCTTTCTGTTATTCAAGTTTCTGTTCACTCCTTCGATAGCTTAGCTATATACTTCTTCTTTCAAAATGCCGACATAGGGCAGATTGCGGTATTTTTCCGCATAGTCCAAGCCGTAACCGACGATAAAGGCATCGGGGATGGCGAAGCCGCAATACTTGGTTTCCACCTCAACCTTGCGGCGATCGGGCTTGGAGAACAGGGTGCAGATCTCCACCGAGGCAGGATCACGCTGCTTCAGCATGGCGATCAGGTTGGAGAGGGTAACGCCGCTATCCAGAATATCCTCCACGATCAGCAGATCGCGACCCTTGATATCCACGTCCAGATCCTTCAGGATCTTAACGGAGCCCTTGGTTTCGGTGCTGCTTCCATAGCTGGAAACGCACATAAAATCGATCTGCATCGGAAGATCGATCGCCCGCATCAGATCCGCCATCACGATGACGCTGCCCTTCAAAACAGAGACCATCAGCAGATTTTTGCCCGCATAGTCGCGGGTGATCTGCGCACCGATCTCGGAGATGCGTGCTTTCAGCTGCTCTTCCGAAAATAATACCTCTTTAATGTCGCTATGCATGGTTATCCTCCTTATTATCCCCTAATGCAACGGTATAAATACGGGTTGTGGCCGCATCGCAGGCAAATTCTTCCGCAACGCCGTAGCCTTCCACCCAAATGACCCGATCCTGCCCATCGGCGAGCACCCAAAGGCGATCTCGCGCACTGCGGGGTACACGGTCATTTTTTAATCGTTTTTGCAGCCGCGCGGTTCCGCCCTTCCCCTTGGGGCGAAATACGTCGCCCGCTTTTTTGCGGCGAAACAGCAGGTTGCTACTTATTTTATCACAATCAATATCAAAATGTGTAAACGGTCTGTTAATTTCTTCCGAACGAAGCATAAACCGCCGCCCTTGCCATTCGATCGGTTGATTTGGCTCCGCCTTCAGACAGGTTTCTTCCTCAAGGGAAAGAAACAGGCAGCGGCCATATTCGATCCGAAAGAAGCGGTTTTCCTCGATCTGCACCTGCCCTGCGGGCGGTGCTTTACGGATCAAGGCTTCGATCTCTCCAAAATGCAAGCGATCCAGCACCTTGCCGTTCATCCGATCCAGCACCCGCTTCAGCACCGCCGACGGCAGCTTGCCGAGCGCTTCCGCCGTTTCATCGGTTTCACGCTCTGCCCAAAGATTCAGCGCTTCATCCTCGGCGCGCAGGCAGTCCATCGCCGCCGCAAGCCCTTCCGAAAACCGCCCCTCCTCCCTGCTGTTCAGCAAGGGGAGCACCTCTCGGCGCAGAAAATTCCGCAGATAGGCGGTATCGGCATTGGTTTCATCGGTGACGTACCGCAGATCATTTTCTGCGGCATAGGCCAAAATCTCCGCCTTGGTACAGCTCAGCAACGGGCGCAGATACCTTCCGCGCTGCGGCTTGATGCCGCTCAGCCCGCCGCTGCCGCTCCCTCGATAGAGATTAATGAAAAAGGTTTCCAGCTGATCCTCCCGATGGTGGGCGGTGGCAACAAAGGCATTTTTTTCCTGCGCCGCCTGCTCCAAAAAGCCGTAGCGCAGGGCACGGGCGCCTTCCTCAAGGCTCATTCCCCGCTCCTTGGCATAGGCAGGGGCATCCCCCTCGAAGACCGCCAGCGGAACGCCCCATTCGGCGCACAGCTTTTGGCAAAATTCCGCATCACGATGCGCATTTTCACCACGAATGCCATGGTTGACGTGAACAGCAGAAAGTGTAAAATTACACCGCATTTTCAGCAGTAAATGAAGCAAAACCACCGAATCGGCACCGCCGCTGAGCGCCACGATCACCGAGGCATCGGTGGGGAGCCCATACGCTGCCATGGATTTTTGAAGCTGCTGCTCCATCATACGGGCGGAGCCTCATCCGGCAGAGGGATCTGATCCTTTTTGGATTTATAGTTTCCGAATTTGGTCAGGGTGCTGTTCCATGCGAGGTAGACCGTATCGGTAGGGCCGTGACGGTTTTTCGCAATGATCAACTCGATCTTATTGGGGTTCGCGGTTTCCTTATTATAAAGGGAATCGTTATACAGGAACAAAATTGCGTCGGCATCCTGCTCGATAGAGCCGGAATCACGCAGATCGGAGGGCATGGGGCGCTTATCGCCTTCCCGCTTTTCCGAATCACGGGAGAGCTGGGAAAGGCAAAGCACGGGAACGTTGAATTCCTTGGCCATGATCTTCATGGCACGGGAGATTTCGCCCACCGCCTCCTGGCGGCTGTTGGTTTTGGTGCCCGACTGCATCAGCTGCAGATAGTCGACGATGATCAAATCCAGCGACGGCAGGCGGCGAAGCTTCGCCTTCATCTGCGCAACGGTCACGCCGGGAGTATCGTCCAGATAAACGTGGGTATTGGCCAGAATAGACGAGGACTGACCCAGCCGCACCCACTCATTGGAGGTGAGCTCACCGGTACGGAACTTTTTATTATCCACGCCGCTATGGCTGGCCAGCAGGCGGTTTGCCAGCTGGTCGTTGCTCATTTCCAGCGAGAAGATGGCAACGGTTTTGCCCTGCAAGCCGATATTCTGCGCAATATTCAGCGCCAGCGAGGTTTTACCTAAGCCCGGGCGGGCGGCCAAAATGATCAGGTCGCTCTTACCAAGGCCGGAAAGCACCTTATCCAGATCACGGAAATTGGTTTGCAGGCCGGAAAAGGCGGCGCGATCCTGCGCGATCTGCGAAACCTGCTGGAAGCTTTGCAGCAGCGCGGTGCGCAGCTCGGTCATGGCAGTATTATTCTGACGGTCGCGGATCTCAAAGATCTTGGCCTCGGCCTGATCCAAAATATCCTGCACCTCATCGCTGCCCGCATAGCAGGCCTCGGTGATCTCCTCGCAGGCATTGATCAGGCGGCGCAGGTTTGCCTTCTCCACCACGATCTTAGCGTAGGCGGCCACGTTCTTGGTGCTGGGCACGGCAGACGCCATATCATACAGCAGCTGCTTGGCCTCGCTCTCCTCATAGATCCCTTCCGCAACCACCCGATTCAGCACCGTTACAAAGTCGATCTTCGCATCGGTCATGAACATCTCGGTGATCATGCTATAGATCCGCCCGTATTTCTCCACGTAAAAGTGTTCGGGACGCAGGATCGCCGCCAGATCGTCCATACAGCGGTAGTCGACGATCAGCGAGCCGATCACGCTTTGCTCTGCCTCCAGGCTATGGGGCATTCTTTTCAAATCTTCAAATTCCACGATCAGTCTTCCTTCTCAATGGTTACGTTGATTTTTGCGGCAATGCCGGTATAAAGCTTCACGGTACAGGCATAGGTGCCGAAATTCTTGATGGTATCGATCACCAGCTTCTTTTTATCCACGGTGATGCCGCTTTCCTTGGCGATCAGCGCGGCGATTTCCTTGGCGGTGATGGCGCCGAAGAGCTTACCGCTCTCGCCGCCCTTTGCCTTCAGAACAAAGGTTTTGCCCTCCAGCTTCGCCTTATTCTCATTGGCGGCTGCGGTATCGACGTCGATCTTATGCTGCGCCGCAGCGGCCTTGCCCGCAAAATCGTTCTGCACCTGCGCATTGACAGGGGTTGCCAGCCCGCGGGCGATCAGGAAATTTCTTCCGTAGCCATCGGCAACGTTGACGGTATCGCCCTTCTTGCCCTGGCCCTTTACGTCCTGCAATAAAATTACTTTCATTTTTCTTCTCCTTTTTCTTCTGCCCGACGGATCAATTCGATCAGGCGCTCCCGCACCTCCGCCAAGCTCATATCGGGAATCTGGGCACCTGCCGACGCGCGATGACCGCCGCCGCCCAGCTGCTCCAGAATCGTTTGTACGTTATAGGTGCTGTCGCATCGGCCGGAAATGTGCACCAGGCCGCCCTGCTCATACACCACAAAGGCACCGGAAATCTCCGCCACGTTCAGCAGATCATCAGCCGCCTTGGCGGCAATCACCTTAATCCCGTCGAAGGGCTCCTTTTCCCAGCAAGCGATGGCAATATGATCGGTAACCATCTCCACACCGGTGATGACCTCCATCTTCTTGCGGTAGGACTCCAGATCGTTCTTAAAGAAGCCGCGGATCTCCTGCGGATCGGCGCCTGCCTTCCGCAACGCTGCCGCCGCCTCAAAGGTACGGGCTCCGGTACGCTCGGTAAAGTTTTTGGTATCCAAAATGATACCCGCCAACAGCGCCTGCGCTTCCACGCGGGTGAGCTTGCATTTTTTAATGTTCTCGCTCAGCTCGGTAACCATCTCGCTGCAGGAGGAGGCATTGGGCTCATGGAAGGAAACCACCGTATCGGTAATGGCGCCGACCACCGCTCTGCGGTGATGGTCGATCACCACCACGTCGCGGAACATATTGAGCACCCGCTCACTTTCGATATAGTCCACGTCGTGGGTATCCACAACGATCAGCAGCGCACCCTCGGCCATCGGGCGGGTCATATGGGAAATCTCAAAAAAGCTTTCCTTATAGTCGGTTGCCATCAGCATATCCAACACGTTTTGGCAAAGGTTCTGATCCTGATTATAGAGGATATGGGGCTTTTTGCCCAGCGAAAGCACACATTTGGCCACACCGACAGAGGCGCCGATGCAATCCAGATCGGCATATTTATGACCCATGATATAGACGTGCTCCACCCGCTCGATCTGCGCGGTGAGCGCATCGGCAACCAGCCGCACCTTTACCCGCTTACGGCGGTTTCCGCTTTCGGTATTGCCGCCGTAGAAATCATAGCGTTCCTTTTCTTCATTGGTCAGGGCCGCCTGATCGCCGCCGCGGGAGAGCGCCAGCTCCAGCGCACTGCGCGCCGCCTCATCGGTTTTGATGATATCGCCGTTGCCGATACCAACGCCGATGGAAAGGGTGGCATGCAGCACGTTTTCGATGCGGATATCCTTAATATCATTAAGGATCTTGAACTTGGTTTCCTTCAACGCATCCAGATACCGCCGTTCAAAGAAGATGATATACTTATCGACCTCCGGCTTTTGGACAAGGCCACCCAGCAGCTTTGCAAGCTGGCGTACCCGCACGTCCACACGGTTCACAAAGTTATTCTTCTGCAGGGAGGTAACGTTTTCGGGGATCTCATCATAAGAGTCCAGCAGAATATACGCCACGCAAAGGGTATCGCCGCGCAGCTTATGGATCTGCTCATGGAGGGAATGGTTATCCATCCAATAAACGGCATAAAAATGGTTCTTCCCCTCTTCGCCCTGGCTGAGGATATACACGGTATACCGCTTACCCGCAAAGGTGATATCATACTTACCGCTTTGATGCTTTTTGAGCTGATCAAAGGTAATATTCTTATTGATTGCCTGCACCTTTTGGCCGAAGATCTCGCGGATCTCGCCCTCATGCAGGATCTGATGAAACAGATCGTTATACCAAATAATCTCCCCTTTATCATTCAAAAGGGTGATCGGCATGGGAAAATTGGTTAGGTTTTCGCGGGTCGCCTCATCCAGATAAGAGGTGATGCTTTGCAGATAGGTATAGATATGGCGGTTGCGCCGCCCTACGTTGATCCAGCCAACGATGATATACACCAGCGAAAAGGCCAGCTCTGCCAGACCGACCCATAGAGATTGGGTCATGGTGACCAGCGAGAACAAAACCAGGATGGCATACATCACAATCTCGATCCGCGAAACATGCGCTTTAAAAGATTTCATATCAGCATTCCTTATTTACGATTGATCATTTGCACTCTCGGGGTGGAGGCGATAAACCAGCCGACATACATCGCAACCGTATACACCGAAAGCATAGAACCGCCCACCGACAGCAGCGAAAGCGCAAACAGCAGCGCAATGGCTCCACCGCGAAGAACGGCATTCATATTCTTCTTCCGCCAGCGGCAATGCAGCCGATAAAGGGCGGTGAAAACGTAGAAATAACCAAAAAGATTCAGCGCCGTTGTCAGCGCAAGGAGGGAGCCGCCTTCCATCGCCAGCCCCAAAAAGTGAACCAGCATAAAGACCATGCTGATGCCGCGGCCGGGGATGAGGGTTTCCCAGCTTCCCAGCCAGCGCCCCTTCCGCCCCATGGAGCGGTCGGCAAGCCAAACGCTGAGGAAGAAGCAGCCGAACAGCAGATAGACCAGCAGCGCCACCAGCATAAAGCCGATAATCACGCCGCCCTCCCGCAGCAGCTCCAGCTGCTCCTGCAGATACGCGGGAATCTTTTCGCCGTAGACGGTGGAAACCGCCTCCTCCATCAGATCATAATAGCGACCGCCGATCTGACGGGTGATCGAAGCAAGATGCCAGCGACCGAGGTGCAGCTTGCAATAGCCCAGCGCACCGCCCAGCCATACCACCGCCGCCGCGGGCAGCGCATACTGCGCCAGCGGACGAATTTTGCGTGCGCTCGGCCAAAAGACCGAACTCGCCAGCGCGGTGCCACAGGAAAGCGACCAGATCAACAGCGAGGTGCCCGCCTCACGGGCGGTTGCATAGATCAGCAGCAGCGAAGCACCCAGCATCAACCAGGTGAGCAGCGTGCCGACCCGACGAAAGGCCATCAGCACCAGCGTGGAGACCGCAAGGATGCAGATCGCCAGCATGAAAATCAGCTCCAGCCCAAAGCCTGCCACCCGATAAACCGAGCCGGTATAGCCCATCAGCAGGGCGGCAAGCATCAGAAAAAGGATCCCTTTAAAGTCTACTTTCATCGAAGCTGCTCATTTTCCTTTGCAATAATCGCATTCACGCGGCGCTCATGGCGACCGCCCGCCTCAAACTCGGCCGAGAAATATTCCTCGGTGATCTTCAGCGCCAGCTCGATGCCCAATACGCGGGCGCCCATGCAAAGGATATTACTGTTGTTGTGCACCACGGTCATCTTGGCGGAATAGCAATCGTTGCAAACGGAGGCACGAATGCCGCGCACCTTATTGGCGGCCATGCTCATGCCGATGCCGGTTCCGCAAACGAGGATGCCCTTCTCGGCCTCGCCCTTGGCAACGGTCTCCGCTACCAGGAAGGCAGCGTCGGTATAATCGCAGCCGTCCACGGTGCCGTCGTAGATGATCTTATTCTCGACGCCCATTTCGTTCAATTTTTCAGAGAGGATGGGAAGCCATTCGGTTCCCGCCTTATCACAGCCCAATACTACCATTTTCTTTTTGCTCCTTTTTCATTTGATATTCCCGCTCCGCCTGCGACAGCCTGAAATAAGCAGGCACCAGCCGCTCCGGCGGTGCGGGCTCCAAAAACGCAGCCGCATGGGCAACGCTTTTACCCAAAATTTGATTTTGATCGCTCATCACGATCCGATCGCCGTCTGCCATCGATTGCAGCAGATAGGCACCGTCGCCCAGCAGGATCGCAGGGGAATCCAGCCCTTCGATCAGCCGCTGCGCTTCTTCCACCGCGCAGGCACGATCCTCGATCACCGCCACGGGCTTGCCCGCCTCATCGAAGGTATACGCTCCCATATAAACCTGCTTACAGCGGGCATCCAGCAGCGCCACCGCCACCCGTCCGCTCGCCCTTTCGTTGCAGGCCAGCGCCATCAGGGTTGGTACCCCGATGCAGGGGCGCTTAAGCGCCATGCCCTTCACCAGCGCACAGCCGATCCGCAGCCCCGTGAAGGAGCCGGGGCCGTTGGTAACGGCGAAGGCATCGATCTCTGCCAAAGGCAGATTGGCTTTTTTTAAGGTTTCGTCGGTCAGCGGCAGCAGCATCTGGCTATGGGTGAGCCCCGCATCCGCAAAGCCCTCCGCCAGGATCCGACCCTCCTCGCTGACAGCGACCGCCGCGGTTTTACCCGCGCTGTCGATACTGAGTAGTTTCATGCTTCATTCTCCAAGGTAATGATCCGCTCGCCCTCCTGCTCTCCATAGGTCAAGGTGAGGCGCCAAGCGTCGGCAGGCAGCAGCGTTTCGATATTCTCGCTCCATTCGATCAGCAAAAGCCCGCCGCCCAGATAATCATAATAACCGGTGCTGAACAGGCTATCCTCCCCATCCACCCGATACATATCAAAATGATAGACGGGAAACGGGCCGGTATGATATTCATGCACCATGGCAAAGGTGGGGCTTGTAACCTCATCCTTTACCCCAAGCGCTGCGCAGAGGCAGCGGATAAAGGTGGTTTTCCCCGCACCCAGATCGCCGAAAAAGGCCAGCACCTCAGTGCCGGAGAGCAGCGGCGCTATGGCGCGGGCTGCCGCCTCCGTTTCCGAAAGGTTGCGGCACAGATACCTATTTTTCATCATAGATCTCCATTATATATTTAATCAGTATGTAATTATATCATAGGATCTGATCTTTTTCAAGGAAATTACTTGAGATTTTTTCGGATAGTTGTTATAATATATAACAAACAACGGAAAGGAGGCGGCAGAATGCTGCGACAATTCAAGATTTTCATGCAATACGTACTGCGACGGATCGATTGGATCCTGCTGGCGTTGGTTGCGGTCACCTGCATTTTCGGGCTGGTTCTGATCTCCTCTGCCACCGCCTCCTTCGGCACCAAAAAGCTGGTGATCATCCAGGCCTTCGGCATCTGCGCCGGCATCTTCCTCTGCATTGTGCTGTCGGTTTTGGATCACGAAAACATCGCCCACTTTTCCGTTCCGATCTACGTTCTTTGTATCCTGATGCTGCTCTTTACGCTGATCTTCGGCAAGGAGGTTATGGGCAATAAAAACTGGATCGCCCTCGGCCCCATCAACGTGCAGCCCTCGGAGTTCGTTAAGATCGGATTTATCATCACCTTTTCCAAGCACCTGAGCAAGGTGCGGGAATATATCAACAGCCCCCGCGCGCTGATTCTGCTGCTGCTTCATTTTGCGGTGATCGCCGTTTTGGTGATCCGCGGCGGCGACCTCGGCACCACCTTGGTTTTCCTTTTCATCTTCCTCGCCATGTTGATGGCGGCAGGCTTGCATTGGGGCTATTTTTTGGCAGGCTTTTCGGTGATCGGCATCTCCGCTCCGCTGCTCTTTAATCAGCTTGAAACCTATCAGCAGATGCGCATTTTGGCAGTCTATGATCCCTCTCTCGACCCGCTGGGCTTTGGCTACCATACCATTCAAAGCAAGATCGCCCTCGGCAGCGGCGGGCTGACCGGCTCGGGGCTATACAACGGCATTCAGACCCAATACAGCATTCTGCCCGAAAAGCAGACCGACTTTATCTTTTCGGTTTGCGGCGAGGAGCTGGGCTTTGTGGGCTGCCTGCTGGTGATCCTTTTAGAGGTGGCGATCATCTTCCGTATCCTTTACATTGCTCGCAAATCAGCCAACCACATGGGCTCCTTCATCTGCATCGGTCTTGCCGCCATGCTTTTTATGCAGGCGGCGGAAAACATCGGCATGTGCCTGGGGCTGCTGCCCGTTATCGGCCTGACCCTCCCTTTCATGAGCTACGGCGGCTCTTCGGTGCTTGCCCTTTGTATGTCGATGGGACTGGCGATGTCGGTCAACGCAAATCGACCGACCGATTCTTTCTTTAAAGAGGCGAAATAAATGACGGTTACCACGCAACCCTTTAACGGCGTATAACAACTAAAAAAACAGGGTGCCCGAGGGCACCCTGTTTTTTTAGTTATATAAGATCTTATACGTCTCTTCGGTGGGATAGGCCACGAAGCGGTTGATGGGCGTACCCATGGAGGAGAATCGCTCCTCATATTCCGTCATGATGTTGGGGGTATCGGTGCTGTGGAGATCGTAGGTCAGCTCCTCCAGGCGGAAGCCCAGCTCGGTGAACTCCTCCACCGAAAAGTCAAAGAGGGGGCGGTTATCGGTCTTAAAGCAGATCTTGCCCTCCTTTTTCAAAAGGGGCAGATAGGCCGCCACCATCCGCCGATGGGTCAGCCGCCGCTTGGCGTAGCGGGATTTCGGCCAGGGATCGGAGAAATTCAAATAGATCACATCCATGCTCTCGGCGGGGAAATACTCCGTCAGCGTGCCGGCATCGAGGCAGAAAAAGCGGATGTTCTTCAGCTCCTTTTTCTGTGCCTTTTCCATCGCCATCACCAGGCAATCCATCACCCGCTCGATGGAGATATACTGCCGATCGGGATTCTGCTCCGCCAGCGTAACGATAAAGCGACCCTTGCCGCTGCCGATCTCCATCTCCAAGGGCTTTTCGGCCTCAAACACTTCACCGAACCGCTCCAAAAGCCCTTCGGTTTCTACGGTATAGTCTGCGCAGCGCTCAAACCGCGCGTCTGCGTTCTTCTTTTTTCTCATTCTCATTGGTTTCCACGCTCCTTTTCTTTATTTTACTATACAGACCACTATTTTTCCATCGTCAAAATATACAAAAATCGCCGCATTTTTTTGGTATGCGGCGATTTTTATGAAATTTACTCAATTGATTGAAGCGCAATCTTACCGATTCCCAAACGGCAGAGCACGTTCCCATCGGCGGCGTTTCCGCGGCAGTAGGCGATCAGGATATGGCCGTCCTTGGTCTCAAAGAGGGCGGGATAGCAATAGCCCCGCTCATCGCTTTCCTCGATATAATTGAGCGGCCCGAACTCCACGCAATCAGCACTTTTACGGATGACCCACGGGGTTCTGCCCCAATGGTCGGGATGATGCCGATCACGGCAGTTATGGTTGGGGATGGGATTATAAACGGCATAATAATTCCCCGCTATTTTTTTGATCTGCATGGGGGATGCGGGCGAGGTGAACTGCGAGGGCTGGAAGGACTCAAAGCCCTCAAGACCATCCTCCGACCATGCCTCATACTGGCAATAGCCGTTGGTGCGCGCCCAGATATAATAGCGGCCCTCTGCCTCGAGCATACCCGGCTCCTGATAGCCGTGCCCCGCATGGATCCGCTCGGTGGGGGTATCCTCCCACTCCGTACGGGTAAAGGTTTTACCGTCGTCCTCCGAAATAAGAATCGTTGTGGTGGCGGGGGCCCGCTTTTTTTGAATTAAAATCTCTGCCGGCAGGGCCGCGGCGGGTGCCGCGATCCGTCCGTCGGACAGACGGATAAACCGATCGTTATTCACAACGTAATAGGCGGGCGGAAATTTGCAAACGCACCGTTCCGCTTTAAAGGTTTCGCCGTCGGTAGAGACGGTTCTGCCGAGGGTGGTGGTAAAATCACTTTCCTTGATGAGAAAATAGAAGGCAAGATCACCGTTTTGCTGCTCCATCGCCGAAACGCTCATCACGTTCTTGGTGCCGAAAAAGGAGGCGGGCGCAATGCAGCGGGGCTCGCTCCAGCTTTCGCCCTCATCATAGGAGGTGATCAGATAGATATCGCAGGGAGCATGGTCATTGCAGTCCGAGCCGCTATAGCGGCTGTAGGCAAAGAGGATCTCCCCCTTTTTGCCCCGCAGGAAGGCGCCCTCGCTGTTGCGGGGGTTATTCTCCGAAGGGGGCAGTTGATGGATTAAGCGGTAGTTCATATTTCTTCTCCTTTCGTGGCGCGTAGCCAAAGAATCGCCGCTTCGGTGACCCGAAACAGGTTATAGGCAGAAATCACAACGTAGTTCAAATTCGAAGGATCTTTAATCGCCAGCAAGATCCAAAGGATCAGCCCGATCAGGCAGTTTGCCATCCCGAAAAATTGGGAATCCACATAGCGGCGCGCCACCAGCAAAGTTACGGCATTTCCCACCACAAAGCTCAAGGCATCCACCGCAGGGAAACTGCCGGAACGGAAGAACGGCAACAGGCAAAAAACGCCCCACACCGCAAGGATCAAACCGAGCACGATCAGCACCCGCCGAACCCCCAAAAATTTTAATTCGGTGTTTTTACCATGGGAATGACGCTTCCAACTGAAAAAGGTATAGACCTGCATCGGAGCGGAGATCGCCACCGCGCTGATCATCGAAAAGTAAACACCCTCGCTGTAATAGGAAAAACCGTAGAGCAGTGAATTGGCCGCGCCCAGCAAAAAGGTACGGCGGTCGGCATGGGCATTGAGCACCTGCACCACCAAGGTAATCAACGTCGGCAACGTTTTGATAAAG
>JAFQKO010000164.1 GCA_017396865.1 Clostridia bacterium
AAATTTCAAAGGAGGTTGCATATGATTACCGATCTTTGCAGAGAACGAATTGAAAACTATGAAGACAATAACTCTCGTTGGCGACTGGGAAACACTATCCTGTATGAGATGGTCTCGAAATATCCGCGCCATACTGATGAGAACGAAATTGTTTCGAAGTTGTGGATTATAGGTCGCACATATGCAGCTGCTATTGAAAGACGTCCTAATAAAGCGGAAACGCCCGGCGACTTCTATTACGATTACGTTGCGCCGAAACTTATGGAATCGGACATTGACGAAAAAATCGATTCGCTGAGGAACTATACAACCATTACCCGCGAAAATCTTCCGCATATTCTCTCTGTACATAAGTACTTAATGGATCAGTTTACCGACCTCACTCAAAAAGAAAAACGTTCCTTAACATCTAAGTATCTTCACTTTCATTTGCCGGAACTGTTCATTATATACGACAGTCGAGTGGCCTCTGTAATAACAAAGTTTGCAGGGGAAAAAACACGCGGACTTCAAATTCCTCAGGACGCAGATAAAACATATGCCGAATTCTGTTACAAGGCTTTGTTAATCTACGATGCGTTAAGAGGAAATTATTCAGATACAAAGCCTCGTGTGATCGACAATATTCTTTTAAGGTATTGCGATGAAATCGGGTTGTCAGCTGATGACAAAGACTAATGTTTAACGGATCCCAATACGAAAGCCGACGGTGTATGCTGCCGGCTTTTTACGTGCTATTAATGTCGCAGCGTTTTAGCCGAAGTTGCATTTATAATTGGAAACTTTGTGTGCATAAGCAAACAAATAACAAAATGCTAAAATTTAATGGGCGATGGCCGTTATGGTCACCGCCCTTTGTGTTGCGTTATTCGAACATCTGCTCCAGCTTTTCTGCTGCTGTTTTATCGGAGCTCTTTAGAAAGTGGCTGTATATGTCCGTTGTGGTGCTGGTTCGCGCGTGTCCTGCTCTACCGGCCACTGTGACCAGCGGAACGCCCCCGGTTCGAATCCGGGCAGGGACGCCAAAAAAACGACAAGTCGCAAGACTTGTCGTTTTTTTATCCAATCCGAAGGAGTGGTATGCTATCGCCGCAAGGCGGATGCAATCCGTTTGTTGCGCAAACGGTATGTCATCAAAGCTGCAGGTTTTGATTATCTGCGTTCTTTAAGCGGCAGATAAGCCTGCGGTTCGGAAACGCTCTTATAGGCAGGACGGATGATCTTGCCTGCATTGATCAGCTCCTCCAGACGGTGAGCGCTCCAGCCTGCGATACGGGAGATGGCGAAGAGGGGGGTATACAGCTCATTGGGCAGATCCAGCATACTGTAAACAAAGCCACTATAGAAATCGATATTGGCGCTGACGCCCTTATAGATTTTTCGTTCCTCGGCAATGATCTGCGGCGCCAGCTGCTCCACCAATGCATAGAGAGCATACTCCTTCTCTTTCCCCTTTTCCTTCGAAAGGCTTTTAACGTAGCGCTTCAAAATCTTGGCACGGGGATCGGAGAGCGAATAAACGGCATGACCCATTCCATAGATCAGCCCCGCACCGTCGAAGGCTTTACGGTGAAGCAGATCTCGCAGATATTGCTCCACCGCTTCGCGATCCTCCCAATCGGCAATCTTAGCCTTCATATCCTCAAACATCAGCACCACCTTGATATTGGCACCGCCGTGCTTGGGGCCCTTCAGCGAGCCGAGCGAGGCGGCAACCGCCGAATAGGTATCGGTGCCGGAGGAGGATACAACGTGGGTGGTAAAGGTAGAGTTATTACCGCCGCCATGCTCCGCATGGAGCACCAGTGCCAGATCCAGCAGCCTTGCCTCCAGCTCGGTATAGCTTGCATCGGGACGCAGCATCCGCAGGATATTCTCGGCTGTAGAAAGCTCGGGCAGCGGATTATGAATGATCAGGCTGTTGCCGTCGTGGTAATGATTATACGCCTGATAGCCGTAGACCGACAGCTGAGGAAACAGCGCGATCAACTGCAAGCACTGCCGCAGCACGTTTTCGATACTGATGTTATCGGCATCCTGATCATAAGAATACAGCGTCAGCACGCTGCGGGCAAGGCAGTTCATCATATCGCGGCTGGGGGCTTTCAAAATAACGTCCCGCACGAAGCCTGTCGGCAAGCTGCGATACTCGGCGAGCAGCTGCTTAAACTCCGCCAGCTCTTGCTCGCTCGGCAACGCACCGAACAGCAGCAAATAGACCGTTTCTTCAAAGCCGAAGCGCTTTTCGCTCACAAAGCCGGTAACGATCTCTTCAATATTAATTCCGCGATAGCAGAGGCGGCCCTCGCAGGGAACGCTCTCTCCATCGACAATTTTCGAGGAGGTGATCTCCGAAATCTCGGTCAGACCGGTGAGAACACCTTTACCGTTGAGATCCCGCAGACCGCGGTATACGGCATGCTCCTTATACAACGACGGTTCTATCGTGCTTTCTTTGATGCATCGCTCGGCAAGACCTTTGATTTGAGGGGTAATTTCACTAAAGTTTCTGGACATTCATTGGGATTCCTTTCCTGATTATGGTTATATTATACCATTTTTTGGCGTTCAATGCAAGAAAATCAAGTCGAACAAACCGTAAATTAATTGTTAATAATCTTTTTCACAATAGGACTTGCAATCAAACGGCTTTTAAGATATAATGACCGAAAAATAATTCAAAAAGGAGCTGCCATGGATTTTTTACTGATTATCGCCGTTATTATTCTTTACAGCCTGCAAACACTCTTCTGCAAATTCTACACCAACTTCTATGCGGGCGAGGATACCGAGCGCTCTGCGCTGGCCGCACCTGTTCTCGGCATTCTGCAAAGTGCGTTTATTCCGCTCGTTACCTTAGCCTTTATCGGCTTTCAATTCTCCGCCTCCCCCAAAACCTGGCTGATCGGCGGGCTGAACGCCATTATCGTATTCGGCTACAACAACGTGCTGATCCAAGCCACCCGCCGCGGCTCCTATGCCTTTGCCAACATGATGCTGCTCTTCGGCGAAATTGTTTTAGTGATGATCTATTGCATGAACTTTGTTGCCGATTATCCCACGCCCGGTATCATCGAGCTGCTGGCTATCGCAGGTATCGGCGGGGCCATCTTGCTAATGAACGTTGAAGAGTTCCGCTTCAAGGGAGTTAAACTCTCTTACTACGTTTTCTGCATTCTTCTCTTCCTTTGCAACGGACTATACGGCACCCTTTTGAAGGTACAGGAAAACTACAACGCTGAGGAAAGCTCCGAAATGATCATTATCAGCTATGCGCTGATGGGCATCCTTTCCCTCGGACAGCTTTTCATCCAAGAGAAAAAAGAGCTGCCGAAGGCCTTTCGTATGAATTGGAAGGCGCTGCTCTTCCTTGGGCTCTGCCTGCTTGTTGCCGCATCGGCAATCAACGTTTTCGTTTATGCGATCGAGATGATCCAAGATACTGTAATTCTTTACGCCATGCTCAACGGCGGTGTTCTGGTGCTTGCGGCGTTCTACTCCGTCTTTTGGTTTAAAGAAAAAACGTCCCCGCTCAAAATTGCCGGTGTTATTCTTGCGGCATTCTGCATGGCCTTTCTTGCATAAAAGCTCCTTCGGGAGCTTTTTAATTTGAGAATTATTCTCAATTTTTATTGACAAATCCGTTTTTTTCCTTTATACTAATATAAAAATGAGAATCATTCTCAGATTGGAGGTGAATGTGATGGCATCCTATCAAACGCGTCCGCGCGGGCAGCTGCTCAGTTTTTTAAGGGAAAACCCCGAAAAGGGCTATACGGCAGAAGAGCTTGCGCAAGAGCTTTCCTCCCGCTATGGCGACGATGCACCCGGAAAAAGCACCGTTTACCGCCTTGTGAACAAGCTGGTGCAGGAGGAAGAGATCAAGCGCTTTGAGGCAGAGAATGAAAAACGGGCGCAATACCGCCTGACCGGCGCCGCCTGCCATAATCACCTGCATTTAAAATGCCTGGATTGCGGCAAGCTGATCCACATGAAGGAGCAGGACTCCACCCCGCTTTTAATGGGCATTTTACAGCAAAACGGATTCTCTGTTGACGAATACCAAACCGTATTATTAGGCCATTGCAATCTTTGCCAAATGCAACTGAAAGGAAGGACACAACCATGAAAAAACGCCTTATTTCCCTCTTATTGATTTTAATGCTGATGCTCAGCGTTTGCGCTTGCAGCAGCGCCCCCGAGGACGACGGAAAGCTGAACATCGTTTGCACGACCTTTCCCATCTATGATTGGACCCGTAATGTTTTGGGAAACCATGCCTCCGATGTTGAGTTAACTTTACTGCTAAACAGTGGCGCAGATCTGCACAACTACCAGCCCTCTACCGCCGATTTACTGACCCTTCGCCAATGTGATCTTTTCATCTACATCGGCGGAGAATCGGACAACTGGGTGGACAACGCATTAAAGAGTGCACCCAATGAGAATCGTCAGGCGCTGGCTTTGATCGATTCGGTTTCGCTGCTGGAGCATAAGCATGAGGAGGATCACGACGAGCACGAGGATCACGACGCTGGGCACGAGCACGCCATGGATGAGCACATCTGGCTCTCTTTGAAGAATGCCGATACATTGGTATCGGTGATTGCCGAAAAGCTCGGAAAAGCAGATAGCAAGAATGCAAAGGACTACACCGCCAACGCAGAAGAATACAAAGCCAAGCTGAATGCGCTGGACGCCCAATATCAAGAGTGTGTAGACAACGCAGAGGACAACACTCTGGTTTTTGCCGGACAATTCCCCTTCCTTTATATGGCAGAGGACTATAAGCTGGATTGCCATGCGGCAACCAACAGCTGCTCTGCCACGCTGGGCGATTCGCCGACCAGAATTATTGAGCTTGCTCAGATCGTTCAGGAGCAGGATCTGCCTGCTGTTCTGCTGATTGAAACCACCAACCGTTCCGATGCTGAAACCATCATTGAAACGGCCGGCGGAAAGGAGCGCCTGATTCTGACCATGGACTCCATGCAATCGGTTACCCAAGAGCGGGTAGAATCCAACATCACCTATCTTCAAATCATGGAAAGCAACCTGAGCGTGCTGCAACAAGCGCTCAGCAAAGGAGAATGATCAATGGCGCAATTAATCTGTGAGAATCTGGCGCTCGGCTATGACAACCACGTAGTAGCCGAAAACATCAACTTTACCGTTAACAAGGGGGATTACCTTTGTATTGTCGGCGAGAACGGTTCCGGCAAAAGTACCTTGGTAAAAACCCTGCTCCATTTAAAAAAGCCGCTCAACGGCAGCATCATCTTTGGTGACGGGCTGAGAAAGAACACCATTGGCTACCTGCCGCAGCAAACCATCGTGCAGCGGGACTTTCCCGCCTCGGTGAAGGAGATCGTTCTCTCCGGCTCCACCGGTCGCAGCGGATTTATGCCCTTCTACACCGAAGAAACCAAACGCTTAGCGCAGGAAAGCATGGAGCGAATGAACATTACAAGCCTGCAAAATCGCTGCTATCGGGAGCTTTCCGGCGGCCAGCAGCAGCGTGTGCTTTTGGCCCGTGCGCTGACCGCAACCCGCGACCTGCTGCTTTTGGACGAGCCGGTTGCAGGACTCGACCCCAAGGTTACAAAAGAGATGTACGAGCTGATCGATGAGCTGAACAAAAAGGACGGCATCACCATTATCATGGTTTCCCATGACATTGCTGCCGCAACGCGCTACGCCAGCCATATTCTGCACGTTGGCAGGCAGCCGCGCTTCTTCGGCACGGTGCAGGAATACATTGAAACGCCGATCGGCAAAGCATTTCTTGCAATCGGAGGTGTTCGGGAATGATTATTCAACATATTATTGATTGTATCGATACCGCCTTTACCTTTCTGCCCGGTGCGGGAACCGCCATTCTTGTGGGCGCATTGATTGCGCTCTGTGCCTCCCTCTTGGGTGTTCCCCTGGTATTAAAGCGCTTTTCCTTCATTGGCGACGGTCTTTCTCACGTGGCCTTCGGCGCTTATGCCATCGCTTTGGTTATGAGCATGGAAAACGACATGATCCTGATCCTGCCCGTAACCATCATTGTTGCCGTTCTGCTGCTCAAAGGTGGGCAACACAGCAAGATCCGCGGCGACGCCTCCCTCGCATTGATCTCTGTGAGCGCCATGGGCGTTGGTTATCTGATTCTCAACGCCTTCAAGACCGGCAAAGCGACCGACGTTTGCAACACGCTTTTCGGCTCCAACAGCCTGCTCACCATGAACACAACCGAGATCATTCTCAGCCTTGTGATGGCCTGCGTGGTGATTTTGCTCTTTGTTTTGTTCTATCGCCAGATCTTCGCCGTTACCTTCGACGAAGCCTTTGCTACCGCCACCGGTGTGAATGCTGAGGTTTATAATCTGCTGATCGCGGTAATCACCGCCATCGTTATTGTGATCGCCATGAATCTGGTGGGCTCCTTGCTGATCTCCTCCTTGATCATCTTCCCCGCCCTTTCCTCCATGCGGCTCTTCAAGAACTTCCGCTCGGTGATCATATCGGCGGCTGTTATCTCTGTTTCCGCTGCTGTTCTCGGTGTGCTCGCATCCTTTGTCAGCCTGCCTGCGACCGGCGGCTCCATTCAGATCGGCCCCGCCATCGTTGCCGTCAATCTGCTGGTGTTCCTGACATTCACCGCCGTTGCCTTCTTTAAGCGCGGCGATAAGAAGCGCAAGCAGAGCGGCCTGATCGTTCTGGCAATTGTTGCGGCCCTGCTCCTCGGAGCAATCGGCTTCGACGTTTACAACGGAATTAAAGGCACGGACGAAAACACCGACACGCCCGCCGGAACGGTACAGGTCAATCCGAGCAACGGGGATGAGGCTGAGACCGACACCGAAAATGAGCCCGAGGAGTGGGTTCCGCCCTACGAGATCGATTGTATGCTCTTTTCCGACACGGTAAGCCCGCTGACCAGCTATTCCACCAGCATGAGCATCCTCGATAATCCGGCGAATTATGCCGACAAAACAATTCAAGTGGACGGCAACCTGAAAACACCCGGCATCGAATATGATTACTACTGCATCGAGGTTACAGACGAAACCGGCTGCTGCATTGCACCTCTGCCGATCGAGCTGACGCCCGAAGCCGGCACCTATCCCGAGGATAATGCCTACGTTGTGATCACCGGCATAATCAAGGTTGCAGACGACGGCAGCTTCTGCATCCAAATCGACAATCTTGTTAATCTGGATTCCCTTTATGAATAATGAAAAGAAACGGTATAGGATCCCCTATACCGTTTCTTTTTATAAAAATTCTTTACAAGCGGCACAAAAATAGGTATAATAGAATCAGAAATAACAATGAAAGGATTAAAATATATGGCTATTCCCGTTATTACCATTGCCCGCTCTTACGGTTCGGGCGGCAGAATTATCGGCGAGAAGGTTGCGACCTTGCTCAACATTCCTTTTTATGATCGTCAACTTGTGCAGATCACCGCGGAAAAAAGCGGTTTTCACGCATCGGTGGTGGAGCATCTGCAAAAGAAAAAGCCCGCCAGCTTGCTTTACACTCTCTCCGGCTCTTCCCTGAACATTCCGCTGCAGGATCAGGTCTTTTTCGCCCAATCCTCCGTGATCCGTGAGCTGGCCGAGCAAGGGCCCTGCGTCATCGTTGGCGGCTGTGCCGACAGCGTTTTAGAAGAGGAACATCACATTCTGAAGATCTTTATTCACGGCCCCTTGGACGAACGCGCCGACCGCGTTCGGGACGTTTACAAAAAGGAAGCCAAGAACTACAAGGACTACGTTAAGAAAAAGGACAAAGAGCGCCGCGCCTATTACGACTATTTTTCCCACAAGACCTGGGGAAAGGCGGAAAACTACGACCTTTGCATCAACAGCACCATCGGTTTGGACATGGCCGCCGACCTGATTGTTCGAGCAGCCAAAGCCATGGCTGCGGAGGCGGAGAAATGACCGAAACCAAATTACAGGAAAACAGAATGGGCTTTGCGCCCATTCTTCCTTTATTAATGAAAATTTCGCTGCCCATGGTGTTATCCATGCTGGTGCAGGCTCTTTACAACGTTGTGGACAGCCTATTTGTTGCTCAGCTTAATGACGAGGCCGCCCTCACCGCCATTTCAATGGCATTCCCCATTCAAAATCTGATGATCGCGATCGCTGTTGGTACCGGTGTGGGTATCAGCGCATTGCTTTCCCGCCGCCTCGGTGAAAAGCGCTTCGACGACGTAACCTCCACCGCAGGAAACGGCATCCTCTTAGCCGCCTTCAGTTATCTGCTCTTTTTGATCTTCGGCTTATTCGGAACCGAGCTCTTTTTCGAGCTGCAAACCGAATCTCAGGCGATTCGTGCTTACGGGTACGATTACCTTTCGGTGGTAACGATCTTTTCCTTCGGTTTATTCGGGCAGGTTTGCTTTGAGCGCCTTTTGCAGGCCACCGGCAAAACCATGTTCGTTATGGTCAGCCACGGCATCGGAGCCATTCTTAATATCATTTTCGATCCGCTGTTCATCTTCGGCATCGGACCTTTCCCAAAATGGGGCGTGATGGGTGCAGCGGTGGCAACGGTTTTGGGGCAGATCGTGGGCTGGATCTTTGCCATGATCGTCAATCGCCTTTACAACCACGAGCTGCGCTTACGGTTCCGCAAAATTCGCCTGAATTGGGTAACCATCGGCGAGATCTACAAGGTGGGCCTTCCCTCCATCATCATGCAATCCATCGCATCGATCATGACGATGGGAATGAACACCATTCTGCTTGCCTTTAATACCGCCGAAAAGGCCATCGGCGACACGGCGGTTGCCACCTTCGGTATCTACTTCAAGCTGCAAAGCTTTGTATTTATGCCGGTATTCGGCTTCAATAACGGCCTTGTTCCCATTGTTGCCTATAATTTCGGTGCCAAAAAGAAGGATCGGTTAATGAGCGCCATCCGCTGGGCGATCCTCTTTGATTGCGGCTACATGCTTTTGGGCACCGTTACCATGCTTGCCATTCCGAACGTTTTGCTCGGTTGGTTCAACGCCTCCGAAACCATGCTCGGCATCGGCATCCCTGCACTGCGGATCATCGGCGCAGGCTACGTTGTGGCGGCGTTTTGCATTGTTTGCACCACCGTTTTTCAGGCCTTGGGCAACGGCGTTTCCAGTATGATCGTATCTATCACTCGCCAGCTTGGCGTTTTGCTCCCCCTGGCCTTTGTTTTTGCTCAAACCGATAACCTCAATCTTGTATGGCTCTCCTTCCCCATTGCAGAGGTAGCGAGTTTGCTGGTCACCCTATACTTCGCCAAAAAAATCTATCAAAAGAAAATCAAGCATTTATAAACAAAAATAAGGAGTTGCATCAGCAACTCCTTATTTTTATCTTTTTTGAATGATTCGCAGATAAAACTCCACGGTTTTTCCGATGGTTTCCAGCGGGATTCGCTCATCATTTCCGTGGATCGTGCTTCTCTCCTCCTTGGAAAGCGCCATAGCACAAAAGCGATATACCTTATCGCTCAGCCTCCCATAATGGCGGGAATCGCTGCAAGCAAGCATTAAATAGGGAGAAACCAACGTTCCCTCCCAGGTACTGCGGATGGCATCACAAAGCTGATCCCATTCCGCACAATCGGTGCGGGAGATGGGCGAAGGATCATTCCCTTCCATACAGCTTATCTGCACCTGCGGATTCTTAACGGTTTTGCGCACGTAAGCCATGGTCGATTCCACCGTTTCACCCGTCATGATCCGCATATTGGCGGTCATCTGCGCATGGGGCGGCATCACGTTCAAGCCCTTACTGCCCTCCATCGTGGTAAAGGCGCAGGTGGTGCGCATCAGCGCATTGAGCTCACCGCCGCTCTTTTTACAGATCATATCCAGCAGCGGCATAAAGCACCAAAGGTTTGCAAAGATCATGCGATAAACAAAGGTAGAATGACGCCCCAAGGTATTGAACAGACCTGCGGTTGCCGCATTAAAGCGACGGGGCGCGGGATGGTTTTCCACCTGCAAGCAGGCCTCGGAAAGCATTCCGACCGCGGTATGAGGCGGCGGAGACGATGCATGGCCGCCATTGCCGCTGACCTCAAATTTCACGTTCAGCATTCCCTTTTCGGCCACACCGACCACTGCGCAGGGACGGCTGACACCGGGGAACACCTTTTCCACCACCGCGCCACCTTCATCCAGCACCATGGCGGGAGTAATTCCTTTTTCCTCAAACCAGCGCACAATAGAAGGTGCGCCATTGCCGCTAATCTCCTCATCACCGCCGAAGGCAAGGTAGATATCGTTTTTGGGACAAAAGCCCTTCACGATCAAATTTTCTGCCGCCTGCATTACGCCGTTGAGGGTACCCTTGGTATCCAAGGTGCCGCGTCCCCAAAGAACGCCATCCTCAATGATGCCCTCAAAGGCGGGCTTGGACCAGCCCTCCTCCACCACGGATACCACGTCGTAATGCGCCATCAGCACGGTGGGATCGCCTTCCTCCCTGCCCTTCCAATGATACAGTAGAGCACGCCGATCGGGACGGTGCAGGGTGCAGCTTTCGTGAACGTGGGGAAAACGCTCGGCCAAGAGCTCGACAAATTTCGCAAACTCCGCCTCATCCTCCTTGCTCCGATCCTTATCGGAGACGGTTTTGCAACGGATCATCGCCTGCAGATCGTTAACCGCCTTTTGGGCATCATAGTCCATCGGGGCTGCATCGGTCTGCGGCTCGGGGGCGGGGCGAAAGGCCAAGGTGCGGATCAGAATGACGGCAATAAACAAGGCAATCAGCCCCAAAGCAATCCAAAGAGCAATCATCAAAGCTTTACTTTCTTATACAGCACGCGGGCAACGGCAACCGCAATGATCGCACCGACCGGCACCATAATACCGACCGAGCCGCCCAGCGAAGGAATGGCAATAAACAGCACCAGCATCACGGCAATGGGCGCAATGGCAATCTTCCAATTCTTGGAAATATACACAACGCCCAGCGCACCGAACAGAGCCGGCAAAATATTATCAAAGGCGGGAATAAGCGCTTCGTGTCTCAAAATCGGCTCCAACGGAGTGATCAGCAGTGCACCCACTGCAACGATCAGGATCGTTACGATCGAAGAGACCGCAACGGCAATGGTAGAGATAATCTCGCCCTCCTTCGTGCCGGGCTTCACCTCGGCGTTCTCCATGGCATTCATTGCGCAAGGAGCCTTCAGGCTGGTAATATTACCGGTTACAAAGGCCAGGTAGGAGCTGCCCGCACCCAGCATGGGGATGTAGGTCAGCACCTCGATAATACCAACCGTCCAGAAGATCGGTGCCACCGAAAGCATGCCGTCGCGAATTGCATACCAATCGGGATTTAAGCCAAAGATCAGCGCAACAACCAGCGGAAATGCAACAATTGCAACCGCCGCAATCGCACCCCAAACACGGCCGTCAATATGGATTTGCTCCTCATAGGTTCTTTTACTCATATCTCGTGCCCTCCTTACTTAATCCAGTTGGTAATGGGAATGGAGGCCGCCATCGCCGAAAGCATACTGATCGGCAAGGCATAATCGGTCAGCCATTTCCAGTTGGTAAGCTTCATCAGCAAGGCGATCATCACCATCACCACCGCCGATACCAGCATAACGAATACGGGAATCCATCCCACCAGACCCGATTGTACATCGTTAAAGATCAGGCCGGTAAAGGCGCTGATCATACCCATAAACAACGAGGTGATAATGATATCGCCCCATTTGGCATCTCTATTCTTCAGGAACTCCACGCCGCTTTGAATCTTTTTGCAAAAGATCGGAACCAGAATCAAGCTGACCACAATACCAAGGGTCATAACAATCGCAATATTGATATATTGATCACCCGTAACTGCGGCGGTGGTTCCTTCGGGCACACCCGATGCCTTGGCGGCCGCCTCGGCGGCGGGTACCTCATAGGTCAGCGCACCGATTACCGAGAGGCGAAGCCACGGCAACGGAACGCCCAGCATATTGGTAAGCGTGATCATGCCCATCAAGATGGAGATTGCAGGTGCAATGGTGAAAATTGCAGAAGAAATTACCGTCTTCCGCATTTTCTTAACAGAGATGCCGCATTCCTTTCCTGCCTTCCATGCACGAACCAGAAAAAAGACCGACTGCCCCAAAACCAGCAGCAGGATGCCACCGACAATGACATACAGCAACCAATGGTTTACACTAAATTCCATTTCATTCTCTCCTTTTAGCTTCTGAAATATTGGAAAACGTTACATTCCAACGTGCCGTTATATACTTTTCTGCGTTTATCGGCGGGGCGCCCGAAGATCTTTTCAAACTCCTTTTCGGGGGCAATTACAAAATAACGCCAGCCGGGCTGCTTTTTAAAAACCTCGCCCATCGCCTTATACAATGCCTTGGCCTGCTCTTGGTCCAGCAGCCGCTCACCGTAGGGCGGATTGGCCACCACCATGCCGCGTGGGGTATCCAAGGTGAAATTGCGCAGATCCTTTTGATGCACCTCCATGCAATCGGCAACTCCTGCGCGCTTGGCGTTATCCATCGCCATTGCCACCATCTTAGGATCGATATCGCCGCCGACGCAACGGAACGGAATATCCTTCTTCGCTTTGGCTCTTGCCGCCTTGCGGCGCTCCTGCCAAAATTCACGCGGAAAGCTCTTCCAATTCTCCGAAACGAAACCACGCCCCAGGCCGGGCGCCATATTCCGCGCCAGCATCGCACCCTCAATCAGCAGCGTACCGCTGCCGCAGCAGGGATCATACAGCACCGTATCGGGATATGGGCGCGCCAGCATACAGATCGCCGCACCCAAGGTTTCCCGAAGCGGAGCAGGCTGCGCAGCGGGTCGATAGCCGCGCTTATGGAGCGCCAAGCCCGAGGTATCCAGCATCAGCACCGCCTTATCCTTAAAAATGGAAAAGCGCACGCTGAACAGCGCTCCTGTTTCAGGGAAAATCGAACGCTTATAATGCCCCTCCAGCCGACGAACGATGGCTTTCTTTACAATCGATTGGCAATCGGGAACGCTATACAGCTTTGAATTAAGGGCATGGCCCTTCACGGGGAAGCGGCCATCCTCTTCAATCCATTGCTCCCACGGGAGCTTGCGAACGCCCTCGAACAGTTCCTCAAAGCTTCTTGCAGGGAACTCGCCCAGCACAATCTCGACCCGCTGACCGGTACGCAGCCAAAGATTGGCATCCACCACCGTTTCACGGGTGCCGCTGAAATATACCTTTCCGTTTTCGGATTCGACTGCTTCAGCGCCCAGCTCCTTCAATTCCTGCGCCACCAAGCCCTCCAAGCCGAAGATGCAGGGCACGCAGCATCTGATTTTATCCATAATCTTCCTCGTTTCATTGATAATGAGTTATTATACCATAAAGCCCTTGATTTTTCAACAAAAAAGTCTATAATGAAATCATGAAGCTCTTTACGTTTAATGATTATTGCATACAACGCTTCGGCGAAAAGCTCTATAAGCTTTCGCTGGACGGCGGCTTTTCCTGCCCCAATCGGATCAGCCGAGCAGAAGGCGGTTGTGCCTTTTGCGCAGGCGGCAGCGGACACTTTGCTGCTGCGGGCGAAATCGAGCAGCAGCTTACCGCAGCCAAGGCACAGGTATCGGAAAAATTCAAGGGTGAGCATTACGTTGCCTATTTCCAAAGCTACACCAACACCTATGCTCCGCTCCCACGGCTGCGCGCGCTCTATCTCCCCATTCTCGAAAGAGAAGAAATCGCCGCCCTTGCCATCGGTACAAGGCCCGATTGCCTTTCTGCGGAAATCATCGATTTTTTAGGTGAGCTGGCCGCAAAAAAGCCGCTTTTTATCGAATTGGGGCTGCAAACCGCCAACGATCAAACGGCCGACTCATTTGGAAGAGGATATCCAACTTCCTGCTTTTTCGAGGCGGTTGAGGCGTTACATCGCCATCCGAACATCCATGTGGTTGCCCATCTCATGATCGGTCTGCCGAACGAAACGGAAGAAGATTTAATAAGAAGCGTGGAGGCAATCAACCGCGCGGGAGTGGATGGCGTGAAGTTTCATTTGTTGCACATCCTAAAGGGTACCCCCTACGAAGAACTATACCGAAGCGGAAAAATCACCACCCTTTCCTTGGAGCAATACGGCGACCTTTTGATCGCAGCCTTACGCGCACTTAAGCCGGGCACGGTGGTTCACCGCATCACGGGGGACGGCGCCAAAGCACTTTTGATCGCTCCCCTTTGGAGCGGCGACAAAAAGCGCGTATTGAATTATCTCAACAAAAGAATTAAAGAAGCATAAAAAAATACCCATTGACGGATCGCCGTCAATGGGTATTTCACTTGATTACAGACGTGTTCCGCACTCGGTGCAGAAGAGCGCACCTTCCATCAAAGCAGCGCCACAAACAGGGCACTTCGGTGCGGCGGGAGCAACCGGCTCAACAACGGGAGCAGGCTCGAAGATGGGAGCAGGCTCAACAACGGGAGCGGGCTCGAAGATGGGAGCAGGCTCAACAACGGGAGCGGGCTCAAAGATGGGAGCGGGCTCAACAACGGGAGCGGGCTCAACAACGGGAGCGGGCTCGGCGGCCACGTTGGCAGCACCCGCAAGGTAATTGATCGAATCGGCAACAGACTTACCGCAAGAGGTGCAGAAGCCGGTGTTTTTATCCACCATCTTACCGCAGCCCATGCAGGGGATCAGGTTCTCATCCACCTTAACGGGCTCGGCCGCACCGGGCAGCTTTGCACCGCAGGCGCTGCAGAATGCAACGTCGTCGGGGGAATCAAAGCCGCACTTCTCGCAGCGAACCATGCCGTTCATTGCTCGGATCTGAGCTTCGTTTGCTTCGATAATGGCGGTGGATGCCTGAATGGCAGCCATCAGATCGTCGAAGGCGGGCTCATAAGTATCTGCATACTTTTCAACGTAAAGTTTGCCGATCTCGGTATAAACTTCTTCCATTTTTGCTTTTTCTGCCTCGATGGCTGCGTTAAGCGCATCCAGCTCGGGGTTTTGAATCATGTTCTCTTCCATCAGTAATCCCTCCATGAAATCTGATTATTAAATGAATTATAACAAAGAAAAATTATATCGTCAATGGGTTTGTGAAAAAATGTCGTTTCAAAATGGGCTATGAAAAAGATATTTTTGCTGTTTTTGCGTATGAATTCGAACTCTTACAGAAAATGATATATTGCTACGCAATATGATATACGGCTTCCGCCGTATGATATACTTGCTTCGCAAGCATGATATAATATCCGTTCCTCCATATGCCGCAGGCATATATCACCCACCGCAGGTGGATATCATATCGAAGATATATCACCCGTTCCGCAAGGAACGTATATCATTGAAAAACGACAAGTTTCTGTCGAAACTTGTCGTTTTTCATGGTGGAGATAGCAGGATTCGAACCTGCGACCCCTTCGATGTGAACGAAGTGCTCTAACCAGCTGTGCTATACCTCCGTTGTTTGCCATTGTATTATATACCTTCGGAGGCGAAATGTCAACCATTTATTTTGTTTTTTATATAGCTGCGGGGTGAAAGTCCGAAATGCTTTTTGAACACCTTGGAAAAATGATAGAGATCGGGATAGCCCACCGAAGCGCCTGCCATTGACGGGCTCTCGCCGTAGCGAAGCATCAGCTCCGCCGCCTTTTCCAGCCGCAGCGTTTGAAGATACTGACCGGGCGGTACACCCATCTTTTTGCGAAACAAACCCGAAAAATAGCTGCGATCCAAATTCAATCGGTCGGCGATGTCCTGCACGTTCAGATCACGCATATATTCTGCGTGCATACAGTTTAACGCCATTTCCACGTAATCGATCCGACTTGTTCCCTGCTCCTGCAGCAGGGATGCAAGCTCCCATAGGCGCGCGGCAAGAAAAGCGGAGCGGCCGTTTTCCAAATCGCAGCAACGCTTCATTTCCTCAAAAATTGCGCCTGCGCCTGCGCACCGAATGATCGGCTGATCATAAACGCAAGGCAGCTCCCCTTCGACGGTAAAGCCGATCCAGATATACTGCCACGGCTCTTTGGCATCCGCCTCATAATAGGTTTCCAGATACGGCGGAATTACAAAAATATCGCCTGCTCCGATCGAATGAATTTCTCCTTCACGGTGAAAGACTCCCTTTCCCGACACCACATAATGAAGCAACCAATGGGGACGCACCGCAGGGCCGTAATAATGGGAGGGCAAACAGTTCTGAAATCCGAATTGCATGGGATTGAACCCGCCGTACTGACAATTCATCACAATAACGTTTTTTTGCATAACACCGCCTCCTATATCTCACATTATAACAAGTTTTAGACACAAATAGCAATCCCTTTTTGAAACTTTTTTTGATATTATGACAATAACAAATTAAACAACAGGAGGACTTCCATATGAAAATCACCTTTATGGGTGCGGGAAGCACCGTATTTGCCCGCAACGTTATCGGCGACTGTATGTGCAGCGAGGCCCTGCGGGACAGCACCTTTGCCCTTTACGATATCGACGGCGAGCGCTTAAAGGAAAGCGAGACCATTTTAGAGGGTATGAGAAAAGCCAAGGGCGGCTACGGCAAGATCGAATGCTATCTCGGCGTACCCCAAAGAAAGGATGCGCTGAGAGGCGCAGATTTTGTCATCAATGCAATTCAGGTCGGTCTTTACGACCCCTGCACCATCATTGACTTTGAGGTGCCCAAAAAGTACGGTCTGCAGCAGACCATCGGCGATACCCTCGGGATCGGCGGTATCATGCGTGCCCTGCGCACCATCCCCGTTATGGCGGATTTTGCCGCCGACATGGAGGAGGTTTGCCCTAACGCACTCTTCCTCAACTACACCAATCCGATGGCAATGCTTTCGGGCTATATGCAACGCTATACCAATATCAACACCGTTGGCCTTTGCCATAGTGTTCAGGTCTGCTCCGACGGACTTTTGAAAAAGTTGGGACTGGAAGAATACATCGAGGGACGCAAGGAGCTGATTGCAGGCATCAACCACATGGCATGGCTCTTGGAGATCAAGGATAAAAACGGCAACGACCTCTACCCGCTCATCAAAGAGCGCGTTCCCGCCGCCATGGCTGATCCCGAGTTTAAAGACAAGGTTCGCCTGGACTACATCAATCATTTCGGCTATTACTGCACCGAATCCAGCGAGCACAACGCCGAATACAATATGTTCTACATCAAGAGCAAATACCCCGAGCTGATCGAGCGGTACAACATCCCCTTGGATGAATATCCCCGCCGCTGTGTTAACCAGATCGAAAAGTGGAAGGCAGAATATGCCGAGCTGCTCAAGACCGGCATCAAGGAGCATGAGCGCTCCCGCGAATATGCCTCCCGCATTATGGAAGCGATCGTGACCGGCGTGCCCTACAAGATCGGCGGTAACGTACAGAACACCGGCCATCTTATCACCAATCTGCCCGAGGATGCCTGCGTTGAGGTGCCCTGCTTGGTGGACGGCTACGGCGTTCATCCCTGCCACGTGGGTGCGCTGCCCGTTCAATGTGCAGCGATGAACATGACCAACATCAACGTTCAGCTTTTGACCATCGAGGCCGCCCGCACCCGCAAGAAGGAGCACATTTATCAGGCGGCGATGCTGGATCCCCACACCGGCAGCGAGCTGGACATCGATACCATCAAAAAGATGGTAGACGATCTCATCGTTGCCCACGGCGATTATCTGCCTGAATACCACTAATAGTTAAAAGGGATGTGATTTTTAAATCACATCCCTTTTTTCTATTACAGAATAACGTCTTCGCTCTTGCTTGCCTCTGCCTGAGCCTGAATCTCAGGATCGAAGGAATACATGGGCTTAACGTCCTTCTTCTTGATCTTACGGTCGATATAGTTTTTCGTAATCTTAAATACCAGCGGGCTGAGGATCACAACCGCAATCAGGTTGGGCAGCATCATCAAGCCGTTGAAGGTATCGGAGATATCCCAAGCCAAGGAGGAGGTCATCAAAGCGCCGCTGACGATCAAGCAAACAAAGAAAACCTTATAGTACTTGACAGCCTTGGTGCCAAACAGATACTCCACCGCCTTAGAGCCGTACTGAGACCAGCCCAAAACGGTAGTGAAGGCAAAGAGCAGCATGGCGATTGCCACAAACCACTCGCCCGGTGCACCGAACACACCGCCAAAGGATTGGCTGATCAGGGTTGCATCGTCAACCCCTGCTGCAACCACACCGGTATCCAGATTGATAAAGCCGGAGGTCAGGGCGATCAATGCAGTCATGGTACAAACGACCATGGTATCGAAGAATACTTCAAAGATACCCCACATACCCTGCTTAACGGGCTCCTTCACGTTAGAGGAGGAGTGAACCATAACCGAAGAACCGAGACCCGCCTCATTGGAGAACACGCCGCGCTTACAGCCCTGCACGATGACCAGCTTCAAGGCTGCACCGAAGGTACCGCCTGCCAAGGCCTTAACGCCGAGAGCATGATCGAAAATGGATTTCAGCGCAGGAAGAATCCGTTCGTAATTACATCCGACAACGACCAGTCCGAGGACGATATATGCAATTGCCATAAAAGGAACGACACGCTCGGCAACCGACGCAATTCTCTGCAAGCCGCCGATGATGATCACCGCACCCAATACCAACAAGCACAGGCCGATGATCAAATTGATCATATTGATGCCGCCGATCGTCCAATCCACGTTGGAGAAGAAGGCACTTTCCATATTCAGGGTGATCTTATTGACCTGACCCATATTACCGATACCGAAGGAAGCCAGAATGGCAAAGATGGCAAACAAAACAGCCAAAACAGAGGCAATCCACTTCATGCCCTTCTTTTTGCCAACGCCATCCTTTAAGTAATACATCGCGCCGCCGGACCATTCGCCGTCCCTATTCTTACGGCGATAGAAGATGCCCAGCACGTTTTCGGAAAAGTTGGTCATCATACCGAGGAAGGCCGCGATCCACATCCACAGCACAGCGCCCGGACCGCCGATGCAAATTGCCGCAGCAACACCGGCGATATTACCGGTACCGACCGTGGCGGCCAGCGCAGTACACAGCGCTTGGAACTGAGAGATCGATTTCTTATCGGTCTTTTTGGTAGAGGTGCTACCCTTCTTAAAAAGGCTGCCGATGGTATGCTTCCACCAATGGCGAAGATGAGTGACCTGGAAAAACAAGGTGACACAGGTCATGATCAGGCCGACACCCAACAGCAGGTAAAGACCTACGTCGGTCCAGACCCAGCTATTAATCGCGTCGTTGATCTCCGTTACTTTTTGAATAAATGCGTCCAAAATAAATACCCCTTTCTTTTTACGCAAAAATAAAACAGACCGCTTTTACATAAAAGCGGCCTGCAAAACAACAAAAAAGTTTTTAAAAAAAAATCTTTGTCCTTTTGCCTGAGAGTTTCGCTTTAATGCTTGCCCCTTCGGCACTCAATTGAATGAGCTTCTCCAAAGTTCTATCCCCTCACAGTCATCCTGCGAGGATCACATAGATATTCTGTTTTTAAAATACTCTAATAGTATAGCAGATGTTTTCACAAAATGCAACAGTTTTTTTATCCTTTTACCGCACCGGAGATCACGCCCTTAATAATATGCTTCTGCGCCAATGCATAAAAGACAACGATAGGGATGATCGCCAAGGTTAAAAGTGCCATGAATGCGCCGTAGTCGACGGTGCCGTAGCTATCGGTCATAGCCGATTGGATCGCCATTGGGATGGTATAGTAGCCTTGGGTTTTATCCAACACCAAGGTTGGGAGCAGATAATCGTTCCAGATCCACATGGTTTGCAGAATCGCCACCGAAATATAGGTGGGCTTCATAATGGGCAGCACCACCTTAAAAAAGGTTTGAAGTGGGCTGCATCCATCGATCATCGCCGCCTCCTCAACGGAAAGCGGAATCGACTTAACAAAACCTGTGAACATAAAGACCGAGAGGCCCGCACCGAAGCCGAGATACACCAGCGGGATTGTCCAAGGGGTGGTGAGCCCCAGCCGATCGGAGATAAAAGGCAGGGTGAACATCACCATTTGAAACGGAACCACCATCGAAAAGACAAACAGATAATACAGCGTTTTACAGACCTTGCCGCCCACCCGCGCCAAAAACCAGGCGCACATGGAGGTGCAGAGCAGAATCAGCACCACCGACAGCACGGTTACAACCACACTATACCCCACCGATTGGAAGAAATCGATGGATGAGATCCCGCGCAGATAGTTCTGCAAGCCCACAAAGGTATCCCGCATCGGTGCAAGAAAAACCTCGTTGGTGATCGCTTCCTTATCCTTAAAGGAATTAAAGACCAGCACCACCAGCGGGAAAATATAGATCACGCAAACGACCGAGAACAGCACGGTAAGGATTCGATTGGCGCGGCTCATTGCTGCACCTCCTTCCGATGGGTACTGCGCAGCTGCAGCAAGGCGATCACCGCTACCAACACGAAGAAGATCACCGCCATCGCCTGGGCTGTGCCGTGAGCCTTGGGCGTAGTGCCGTAGGTATTACGGATGCACATCGCCAGCATTTCGGTGGCACGCCCCGGTTTTCCGTCGGTCAGCGCGAGATTTTGATCGAACAGCTTAAAGGAATTGGTGAGGGTTAAAAAGGTACAGATGGTAACCGAAGGCATCACCATCGGCAGGGTTACCCGCCGCAGGGTTTGCCAGCGGCCTGCGCCATCGATCTTCGCCGCCTCATGGAGCTCCTCCGGCACAGACTGCAAGCCCGAAATATAGATAATCATGGTATAGCCGATCTGCTGCCAAGCCAACACCACCACCAGGCTCCAAAAGCCAAAGGTGGAGCTATAGCTGAGATCCTTGCCAAAAAGCGGGATCAGCACGCCGTAGTTAATGATCATCTTCCAGATATAGCCCAGAACAATACCGCCGATCAGATTCGGCATAAAAAACACTGTTCTAAAGAGATTGGTGCCGCGGATACCGCGGGTCAGCGCCAGCGCCACCGCAAAAGAGATCACATTGATCAGCAGAACCGAAACCACCGTAAAGGCGGCGGTGAACAAAAAGGAATTCCAAAATTGGCTATCGGTTGTGAAAACACGGACATAGTTATCAAGCCCGACAAAGGTGGGGTTTTCAATGGTGGAATACTCACAAAAGGAGAGGTAAAGCCCCATGAAAAAGGGGATCACGAACCCAATGATAAACGCCACCAAGGTCGGCAGTAAAAAGAAGGGAAACCATCTTTTTAAGGTTTTATTCACAGAGCTTCTCCTCTCCGATCAATCAGGGATTTGCGTTCTTATATTCGGTTGCCCAGCCCGCAACGAAGGCATCTTCCACCTTTTTCCAAAGCGCATCGGTCATACCGCCCTGCGCATAGGCCAGCAAGGCCGACCCAACGTTATCCTTCCATTGGTCGGAAGGAATGGTGGCAAAATTCCAGGAAACGGGCTTCTTGCCGCTTTCCAGCACGGCATCTGCCGCCTTAATCAGCGGATTGGAGGAGTCCTGCGCCTTTTTAAAGGGGATCACAAAGCCCATCTTTTCCGCCAACGCTTTCGTTCCCTTTTCGGAGGTAACGACCCATTCCAGAAAATCGAGGGTGGCCTGAATATCCTCATCGCTTGCATTCTTATTCACGCACCAATAGTTTTCGCTGCCGGTGCAAAGCCCCTGGTTCTCCTCCCCTTCTGCTCCGATATAGATCGGCATCATTCCAACGTTATCGGCGCCGAGCTTGGCTTCCATGGTCTCATCCCATACCCAAGTTCCGTTTTGATAAAACACCGCCTTACCGTTATTAAACTCGCTCTGCGCTTCATCCCCTGTTTTGGCACCGATCTCGCCCGGTGCACAGGTGGCGTTCTTCAGGTAGAGGTCCCAGATCTGCCGATATTCATTCAGGAAGGTACCTTTGATTGCCTTGGCAGTATCGATATGATCCTTTTGGTATTCATAATAGATCGGCAGGTTTGCCAGATGGGTTTTAAACCGCCAATCGGAGGAAGAATCCATCCCCGCGGAGGTAAAGGCGCCCTCGATCCCCAGCACGTTCTTCTTCGCCTGAATATCCTCGACCAGCACCTTGAAGGAGGCAAAATCATTCACCTCATCCAGCGAGGTAAATTTCGCATCCGACAAGCCAAAATACTGATCCAGCAACGCCTTATTATAAATAATACCGTAGGTTTCCAGCACATAGGAAACGCCCAGCACCCGATCGCCGTTTTTCAGCGCAAACTCTTCATTATTTAAATTCTTATAGAGCGCCGAATCGGAAAGATCATAGCAATAATCCTTCCAGCCCGCCAAGCCGACGGGGCCGTTGACCTGAAACAAGGTGGGCGGATTACTCTTGACGATCTCGGCTGAAAGAGTATCCTCATAGGTGCCCGCTGCGGCGGTAACAACCGTGACCTTGATCCCCGTTTCCTCGGTATAGGTCTTGGCGAGCTCCTGCCATTGGGCGTCCTGCTCCGGCTTAAAATTCAGGAAATAAACCTCGGCCGCATCGTTGCCGGCGCAGCTGCTCAGCGTAAGCCCGCAGGTCAGCACCATCGCTGCGATACAGAGCACGGTTAAAAATCGTTTCATTTTCATTCCTCCAAACGAAAAATTATTTTTGTCCTCTCTATTTTGGGCAGATGGAAAAAAATTATGCGTTTGGAGAATAAAAAAATGCCGCAATGCGGTTTTTCGCATTGCGACATATTTTTTAACCCTTTAAAGGAATATTCTTTGCTTTCAGATGTTCGATGATCGCATCGGTGACCACCTTAACCTCTTCCCCGGTCAGGGTGCGGTCGGGATGGGAGAACAGAAGCCGAACGGTAATGGAACGGCCGTTCTCATCCGCATAGGTATCGGTAACGCTGACCTTTTTGATCAAGCTGCAATTCTGCGCCTTGATCGCCTCTGCGATGGGAGCAAAGGTATCGGTAACAAAGGAAAGGTCGATCTCCATTTCAGGGAAGCGGCTGGGCTCCTCATAATGGATGCCGAGGTTCTTCAGCTCTGCAAAGGCAGGAACGTCCAGCTCGGCATATACAACGGTTGCCTTTTTATCGATCTTCTTCAAAACGGTAGGATGCACCATACCGATCTCGCCGATCAGCTCGCCGCCGCAATAGATGGCATTGAGGTTGATGGGATGCTGATAGGAATGGGCGGCCTCAATCGTCTTAAAGCTGAGGGGCTGATGCTTGCTATCATCGGTCATGATGGCCAGCATATCCCGCAGCTCGAAATAAAGCTTTTCAGCCGACTTGGTCTTGCTGAAAAGGGTGATGGCCAGCTTTTTCTGCTCATCGCAAAGGCCATCCGCCTTATAACCCTTAGCCACACGGCCGATCTCAAAAATACCGAAATCGGTATCATAGCCGGTATTGACCTTCAGCTGGCAAAGCTGGGTGGGAACAATGGAATTACGCAGGGTTTCCATGTTGGGGTTGGTAGCGTTAACGATCTTAACGTTATCCTCTACTTCAATGCCCAACGCATCGAATTCCTCGCGGTTGACCCAGATATAGGAATGAACCTCATGGAGGCCGAATTCCTTCACCAGAATATCCTTGATCTTATCCTCAGCGGTCTTTTCGTTGTTGGCACGCACAGGATAGAGCGGAGCGGCAACGGTATGAATATCAAAGTTATCGTATCCGTAAATACGGGTGATCTCTTCGATAATGTCGGCCTTGATGGTGACGTCCTTGGTGGCACGCCAGCTGGGAACAACCACCTTGAAATCATCGCCGCTGTTCTCCACCTTGAAACCAAGGGAGGTCAAAGTTTTAACGATAAAGGCATTATCGATCTCAATGCCGGTATAGCGATCGACAAAATGCTTATCAAAGCTCAGCTCAATGGTATCATACTTCACGGCATACTCATCGGTGAGGCGAGAGATGACCTTCACGCCGCCGTCCACGTCGGTGAGCAATTTCAAAAATCTTGCGATCGCGGGAACGGTCAGCTCGGGATCGAGGCTCTTTTCATAGCGCATGGAAGCATCGGTACGGTGACCGAGGCGAGCGGTGGACTTACGGATGGAAACCGCGTTGAAGGTGGCGGATTCCAGCGTCAACTGCGTAGTATCCTCCACGATCTCGCTATCCAGGCCGCCCATGATACCGGCGATGGCGACGGGGGTATCGCCGTTGCAGATCATCAGGGTATTTTCGTCGATGGCGCGATCCACACCGTCCAGGGTCTTAAAGGTAAAGGGATCGGCAAAGCGCTTGATACGCAGGCTTTCCACCTTACGGGAATCAAATGCATGCATCGGCTGACCCATCTCCAGCATCAGATAGTTGGTCAGATCGGCGAGCAGATTGATACCGCGCATACCGCAATAGAACAAGCGGATCCGCATATTGACGGGGCTGACGTTCTCGGTAATATTCTCCACCTGCAGGCAGGAATAACGCTGGCAGAGGGGATCTTCAATCTTCATATCAATAGCGGGCAGAGCTTTATATTGCTCCAGATCCACCACATCCAGCGGCTTCAGCGGGCGGTCTGCCAAAACAGCGAATTCGCGGGCGATACCGTAGTGGCCCCAAAGGTCGGGGCGGTTGGTGAGAGACTTATTATCGACCTCGAAAATGATATCGTCGATATCATAGATCTCCTTCACATCGGTACCGTTGACATAGCAGGCAGGAATCTCCATAATGCCTGCATGCTCCTCGCTGATACCCAGCTCCCGCTCAGAGCAGCACATACCGTGGGAGGTATAGCCTGCCAGCGCGCGGGGCGCGATGGTGATCTCGCCGACCTGCGCACCCACCTTGGCAAAGGCGGTCTTCATGCCGACACGAACATTGGGAGCGCCGCAGACCACGTCGGTCAGCGCACCGTCGCCTGCATCCACCTTCAAAAGGTGCAGCTTTTTGGATTCGGGATGCTCCTCCACAGACAGGATCTCAGCGACCACGATGCCGCTGATATCGCTGCCCTTAAAGAAGATCTCATTTTCCACCTCAGCGGTGGAGAGGGAGAACTGACTGATCAGTTTTAATTTATCCAGACCCGTTAAATCAACGAAATCGGAAATCCAATTCATAGAGAGTAACATAGTTGCAAGGCTCCTTTCTTATTCGTCGTCGGTGAACTGGGCCATGCTCTTCAGGCTGCCGCTGTTCAGATCACGAATATCTTTAATACTGCTCTTCATCATCGCCAAGCGGGTCAGGCCCAGGCCGAAAGCAAATCCGATATACTCATCGGGATCGATGCCGCCTGCTTTGAGCACCTCGGGATGGATCATGCCGCAAGGGCAAAGTTCCAGCCAGCCGCTATGCTTACAAGAGGGGCAACCCTCACCGCCGCAGATCAGGCAGTTGATATCCAGCTCGAAGCCGGGCTCAACGAAGGGGAAAAAGCCGGGACGAAGCCGAACCTTGATGTCCTTCTTAAAGACCTCGGAGAGCATCGTTTTCATAAAGAAGATCAGGTTGGAGATGGAGATATCCTTCCCCACCATCACGCCTTCCATCTGGAAGAAGGTATTTTCGTGGCAGGCATCGGTGGCCTCATTACGGAAGCAACGGCCGGGGAAGATCGCCTTGATGGGAACACCGTCGTTGATCAAGGCGTCCTTATACTTACGATAGATGGCGTTCTGCGCCGCGGAGGTTTGGGTCTTCAAAAGCTGACCGTTCTCCAGATAAAAGGTATCCTGCATATCGCGGGCGGGATGGTGCTTGGGAATATTGAGGGATTCGAAGCACTCATAGTCAGTCACGATCTCGCTGTAGTCCTCGACGGTAAAGCCCATCGACTTAAAGATCTTTTCACATTCCCGCTGAACCAGCGTAATGGGATGATAGGAGCCGCGCTCCATATCGGCGGGCATCGAAAGATCGAAAGCGGGCATCGCATTGATCTCCTTTTCGATCTCCTTTGCCTTCAATTCCTCTGTTTTGGCAGCGATCTGCTCTGCCGCCTCGTTCTTCAGGACATTCACCTGCTGACCGAAGGATTTACGCTCCTCATTGGTCATATCCTTCATGCCCTTGAGCAGATCGGTGATGCTACCCTTCTTGCCCAGATAGCCCACGCGGATCGCTTCCAGATCGGAAACGCTTTCGGCCTTCGCCAGCTCGGCTTCCAGCTGCGCTTTCAGACTGATGATTTTCTCGTCCATAATAACCTCCTAAAACAAAAAAATCGCCCCATGCATAGCATGAGGCGAAAATAAATTCCGTGGTACCACTCAAATTGCGATCATAGACCGCCGCTCGATTTGCTTTAATGCAGCAACTACATCCTGCTTTTCACAGGAAGCTCCCGAGGCGAAATTCGGCCGCTGCGTTCATTACCGCCCTTTCAGCGCATCGGGCAGGCTCTCTGAAAATGAATTTCCGCAACTGCTTACTGATAAATCTCGTTCACAGCCGTTACCAAGAATTTTAGCATTTTATAAGGGATTTGTCAACCCTTTTTTGCAATCAAATAGCCATAAGGAGCAAGCTGCAGCTTGCCGTTCTCGATCACAGCGCCGCTTTCCATCAAGATCTCCGATGCATCCGTTTCCAAGACGTCCGAAATCGAATGATTTCGGCTGTTTACGACGACCAAAACCTCTTTCCCCATCCATTTCTTGGTGTATGAAAGAACAGCGTCCGAAGCGGAGTTTTCAACCCATGCGAGGTGGCCGTCCAATTTCTTATGAAACTCATGAAGCTTGCGGATCAACTCACGGCGACGCTTCCCCCCGGCTGTAAAGCCCTTGGACCAATCCATGGCACTTCTTCGGCCGTGGTCACGATTGGAGAACATATTGTTCTCGCTGCTGTCGCAATGCTCGATTCCGTTCCAAAGAAACGGAATACGATAGGTTAAAAAAACGATATTAAAAAGCAAAGGGCTGCCAAAGCATCGGGAATCGGAATTCAAGGAGGAAATCCCGAAATAAGGAGAACAAAATACTCCCGATGCTTTGGCAGCCCTCTGCCCGATTAAACAACCAACCGATCCAGGCTACTGCCGTTATTCAATTGATGCAAATAGGATTCGGTGCACCTTTTATAGCGATCAAAGATTTCGCGTGCACTGTTTTCGTCCCCGTAAACCTTCCAATAACCTGAAAATTTCGGTTTCGCCTGCTCAATGAAGCCCTTAACGTCCTCCGGCGGGTAGCTTAGAAACAAACCGATTTCATGGGGAAAATCACCGTTTTCTCTTAATCGACCGATCAAATGCGCAACACAACGGCTCTCGGTCGTTCCATAGCCATACCGATTGAGAATGCCGGAGGCTTCTTTATATGAGAGATCAGCTTTCAGTCGTTCGGGGCGATAAACGTAGATCAATGCATAGTTCTTTTCGATCCGCAAAGGCAAAAAGCGCAGCCCCTTTGGTGCAAAGCGGCGGTTTAATTTTCGAAGCTCTGCCTTCAACCGTTCTTCGCTATCAAAGGCGCAACGAAAAAGGTTTCCCGTTTTGATTCCCGCCAACGTTGGCGAACAATGACGTACGATCAATTCTTCAGACATTTGCGCCTCCTTTTGAGTTAGCATACGCTAACTTTCGACGTTTATTTTAGCCGCCGTTTTCGGTTAGCGGCGGCTAACTATCTATAGTATATCGAACAAATCTTGATTTGTCAACCATTTTTTGAAAATTCATATAATAGACGACAGGCGTTTTCGCCGAGGATATCTGCTTTTTCTTCTTCCGAAAGAGGGAGGTGTTCTATATCGAGGCGGCTTTGCCGTTGGTCTGACCAGGGGCTATCGGTTCCGAACAGCACCCGCTTACTGCCAAAGGCGCGCACCAGCTCGCAGAACGGCTCATCCCGCAAAAGCCAAAGCTGCTCCTCTGTATAGTAGCCCTCCTCCAGCGGGACGACCTTACCCAAAGAAAAGGCAGTATCAAGCATGACGTCGGTATCGACGAGTTTTTCCGCAACGACTTCCCAATTTTTCCAACCGCCCATATGGGCGGCGATCAATTTAACGCCCTCGACCTGCCGCAAGGCGTTGCGGATCATTTTGGGAGAACAGCGCACCACGCCCGGAAAGCCGATATCATCCCCCGCATGCATAACAACAAGCAGGTTCAGCTCAGCAGCGCGAGCAAGGATTCTCAAAAAGCGAGGGTCATCAATATCCGCCCCTTGATAAACAGGATGGATTTTAATGCCTTTGATTCCTGCAGCGGCGATCCGACCCAATTCCTCATACCAATTCTCAGCATCGGGATGAATGCACCCAAAATAGATCAGCCCCTCTTGCTCGGTTAGGGCGATGGAAAGATCATTGATGGAAGAGATCTTCAACGGGTTGGTGGCTACCGGCAGCACCACCGAGCGATCAATCCCGGCGGCTTGCATGGAAGCCTTCAATCCGTCACGCGTACCGCTTGAAAATGCCTGCGCATGGCAAGCCTGCTGCATTTTGGCAATGGCAGGCGCGGCAATCTTATCGGGAAAGGTATGGGTATAAATATCAATAATCAAAGATTCTCGCCTCTTTTTTGAATTTTTAAAATAATACCATGTTTTTTGAAATTTTACAAGGGGGACGACTTGCATTTTTAGTATGTCCTGTGATATAATAAAATATATCAATATAAGGTGGTGAAAGCATGGACGGCAGTTGCAGTCGAAGTTCAGACAAGGTACACCGAGGATTTATCGGCGGCTTGCCGCTTATGTTTTGATCGCCATCGGTTTACCATTGTCCGTTTTTGAATGCGCTACATTACGCACAAGAGGGGCGGTGGTTTTTTTATGCCCTTTTCCCTCGGAATCGGAGGTAAAGAATGAAGAAAAACGAAAAAATCGAGCTCAACGTTGCCGCGCAGTTGCCCGATTATAAAGAAGAAATTATCGGGATTTTGCGCGGCAACAAGAACCCGAAGCTGATGCGGGAAGAAATTCTCTCCTACCATGAAAACGACATTGCCGCAGCAATGGAGCTTTTAAGCAAAGACGAGCGAATTCGCTTATACAATATTTTAGACATCGATACGTTGGCGGCTTCCTTAGCATACACCGAGCAGCTCAACGAATATCTGACAGAGCTTCCCGCCCGCAAGCGGGTGGCGGCTTTATCCAAGATGGAGCTGCCCGTTATCGTGGAGGCCCTGCGGGAGCTGAGCAAGCCCGATCGCTCGATGCTGATCGAGCTGATGGACGAAGAGCTGCGCCAAGAGGTGCGGCTGCTGGCCTCCTTTGACGAAGAAGAGATCGGCAGCAAGATGACCACCAACTATATCTCCATCCCCAACGGAATCGGGGTGCGGGATGCCATGCGTTCCCTGATCGGGCAGGCCGCAGAAAACGACAATATTTCCACCCTTTACGTTGTGGAGGAGGGGGATATTTTTTACGGTGCGATCGATCTGAAGGATCTGATCATTGCGCGGGAGTCCACCCCCATCGAGGATATTATTACAACCTATTATCCTTACGTTTACGCCGACGAGCCGATCGAGGAATGCATCGATCGCATCAAGGATTACTCCGAGGATTCCATTCCCGTTTTGGATTCGGAAAACCGCTTATGCGGGGTGCTGACCTCTGCCATTATCGGGCAGCTGCGCGGCGATGAATTGGAGGATGATTACGCAAAGCTGGCCGGCTTAACGGCCGAAGAGGATCTGCAGGAGCCTCTCAAAAAGAGCATCGGCAAGCGATTGCCCTGGCTGATGATCCTGCTGGTTTTAGGCCTCTTGGTATCGGGCGTGGTGGGCATCTTCGAGCCGGTGGCCGCCGAGCTGCCGTTGATCGTCAGCTTTCAGTCGCTGGTTTTGGGTATGGCCGGTAACGCAGGCACACAATCGCTGGCGGTGACCATTCGCGTTTTAACCGACGAGCAGATCAGCGGAAAGCAAAAGCTGTTTTTTATCTTCAAGGAAAGCCGCGTCGGTTTGATCAACGGCTTGATCTTGGCCATCCTCTCCTGCGGATTGATCGGCGGTTACCTTACTCTTTTCAGGCAACAATCCCCCACCTTCGCTTTTGCAACCTCCGGCTGCATTGCGTTGGCATTGATTCTATCCATCACTGTTTCCGCCCTATTCGGCACGGCGATCCCGATGCTGTTCAAAAAGCTGAAGATCGATCCCGCCGTTGCCTCAGGGCCCTTGATTACCACCGTCAACGACTTGGTTGCGGTTGTTTCTTATTACGGCTTGGCATGGGTGCTTTTGCTCAACCTCGCATAAAAACCAAACCTCCTATGGGTTCCCATAGGAGGTTTTTGCGTTAATCTGCCAGGCTGAAAAAGTCGCTGATATAGGTGTTGCCGTAAATATCGGTCACAAGAAAGACCGCATAGTAGCCGTCGTTTTTATCGATATCCCGATATTCAAACGTGAAGCCTTTATCCCGCTCCAGCTGATAGCCGTACATATTGCCGGTCTCCTCAAAATAAAGACGCCCGTTTTCATCTGTTTTCGGCCAGAAGGCGGAGGAAACAAAGGAATAATAATCATAATCCTCAGGGTCCAGAAGACCGCGATTGGCATGGCCGGGACCTTCTACCCCATCCTCTTCGTCGTCCGAAATAACGTATGCACCGAGCGGCTTGGGGGTCGATGCGAGATCGAGCTGCCAGTTCACCGCCTCAATCTCGAAGTCTTCGATGTTTTCTCCCCCCGTCTCAAATATACAAGACAAGTAGTAGGAGTATCCGTTTTTCTCATCACCGGTTTGCGACATCGGCAACGGCGTATCGGAAACCTCGCCGGTGTCCTTCTCCACACCGTAGACAACCTTTCCGTTATAGGTTGCCGTAACGGTATTATCGCTGTTCAAGGTGGCGTCTACGCCGTTAAACAGCAGCAAATACTCCTCGGTTTTGCTCAGGGTTTCATCGGCGGTAAACTTCTTGAAAATAAAGTATTCGGCAGAGGCAAAGTCGGCCGCCTGCTCTGCAGTAAGCTGGATCTTAAGATCACTTTTCTGCTGATTTGATACCGCAGTTCCCGCATTGCGGGAGAAGGTATCGTAAGAGGTCGTGCTGCCGCCTGTCAGCTTTTGGGAAAATGCCGCCACGTACTCACGGTATTCCTTAGCAAAGCTCAAAGCACCGTAGGCGGTGGCCATATTAACACAATTGGTGTTCTGATACGGGTGATAAATCGAAACACCGCCCGCATTCTGAACGCCGTTGGTTTTATTATAGCAAATCAGCTCGTTCAGATTGTTCAGCAACGCACCCGCAGCTTCGGGATATGCCCCCTGCAGCAACGAGATCATATGTACCAAGTCGACCAGATCGTAGTATTGGTCGGCGCTGGTTACGAAATCCGAGGCGAAGCTCTTGGTTCTGCCGCGAATTCTGGAGATATTGCCGAAAGAGGTATTTAGATCGCCATCCACCTGCGAAAACAACTGATTAATCAACTGTTCTGTTTCGGCGATCTTGGAAAGATCCAAGCAAGAAAGGGTTACGTCGTAGTCGCTGTATATGTACTCTTCCGCCACCAGCTCGTCGTAGCCTTCAAAATAGCTATCGACAATTTTTTCACCGATGGCTCGTCCGTCAACACAGGTGGTCAGCTGACCCAGGAACTTATAATCCCAGCCGCAGCCGGGCTCGCTTTCCTGAGAAGCCACAAAATAGTCGGCATAATCCTTAGCGTACCAGGCTGTTTCAACGCTGCCCATCAGGCAGGCATCATAGCCAAGCAGCTCCAGCTTTTCTTCTCCTTTGAAGGAGGCCTGATCCAGCGCGGTGGCGATATCGGCAAGAGAGAGCACGCCGCGCGTATCATATTCATCCACACCGTAGCCCAAAAGCGGCCCGCCGCCGTGATCCCACAGAATCAAGCTATATTCATCGGCAGGGAAGTTTGCCTTTGCATACTGTAAAAAGCTTGTCAGGGTAGCTGTTTCTACCATGCTTTGTATCGGTTGGGTTGCCAACAGCTCCAGCTTGCCGTTGTTTAATTTGAAGGTACAGTTCTGATCGGCCGCAACCTCGCTCATATGCCATTGGGTTGCACCGCCCGTGAACAGCAAGACGTTGTTCCGCGTGGTATCCACGCCTGAGCTCAACATTTCATTGATATCTTCGGTGGCATAGCTGCCTCTGCTCTCCAAATCGGAGCCGATGATATAGATCATCACCGTACGGGTAAGATTCTCAGGCTCAACCACCACGGGATTTCCGTCCGCTTGCAGGTCGTTGGAGCCGTCCGACGCATCATCGGAATCCTGAGAGAAAAACCAGATCAGGAAAGCGCCGACGAGCAAGGCCGCCGCCAATGCAATCGCAAGCAAAACGATCGTTTTGTTGTTGGATTTTTCGCGCGGCTCGGTCATTGAAATTGCCTGAGGCACGTATGGGGTTTCGAAGGTATACTGCGTTGGAGCCGGTGCAGGCTCGGGCGTCGGTGCAGGCGCAGGGTCGGGTGTCGGCGCAGGCGCAGGCATCGGCTCAGGCGCAGGGATAGGTTCAGGGGCGGGCGCAGGCGGCTTCGGCAGTTGTTTTCCGCATTCGGCGCAAAACAGACCGCCTTGTTCGTTCGCCGTTCCGCAATAAGGGCAATATCTGCTCATGATAATCTCCTTAACGTTTTGTAGGTTCATCATAATATATTTTTTATGATTTGTCAAGAAATGAGAAGTCGATTGATTTTCATTCGGCGATATGATATCATATTAAAAAAAGGAGTGAGGCAGTATGGAAAAGAATTACGTAATCGGAATCGACTACGGCACCCTCTCCGCGCGAGCGATCCTGATGGATCTGCGCAACGGCGAAGAGGTGGCAAGTGCGGTTTACACCTATCCGCACGGTGTTATGGATGATACGCTCCCCTGCGGCAAAAAGCTTCCGCCCCTTTATGCGTTGCAACATCCCGATGATTATCTTAAAGCATTGGGGATTGTGGTACGGGAAGCGCTGAAAAAGGCCGACGTTGAGCCGCAGAACGTAGCAGGAATGGGGATTGATTTCACCTGCTGTACCATGCTGCCGATCGACGAAAACGGAGAGCCGCTCTGCAAGCGTACGGAATATGCGGAAGAGCCCCATGCCTACGTAAAGCTATGGAAGCATCACGGTGCCGTTGCATATGCCGATGAGCTGGATGCTGCCGCAAAAAAGCGGGGTGAGCCGTGGCTCAAGGCATACGGCGGAAGTTCATCCTCCGAATGGATGTTTCCGAAGATTTTGGAGATTTTGAGGGAAGCACCTGAAATCTATGAAAAGACACGCCGCTTTATGGAGGCGGCCGACTGGCTCTCTTTACTGCTTACGAGCAGAGAGACCCACAGCGCAGGCTTTGCAGGAAACAAGAGTTATTGGACCGAGGAATACGGCTATCCCGACAACGCATTTTTTGCATCGGTGGATCCGCGGCTGGACGAGGTCATTGGCAATAAAATATCTCCGTCGGTTAACCGAATCGAGGAAAAATGTGCAGGCTATTTAACCGAAGAGGGGGCAGAACTCTGTGGACTTCCTGCGGGAACCCCCTTGGCTCTTCCTCTCCCCGATGCCCACTCCGCTCTGGCGGCACTTAATGTGACCCGTCCCGGAGACCTTATGATTATTTTAGGTACCTCTACCTGCATGATCACCAACACCGAAAAAACACCTGAAATCGACGGCATCTGTGCCTATGTGGACGGTGGAATCTTCCCCGGACTTTGCACCGTGGAAGCGGGGCAAGCGGGTGCGGGCGACAGCTTCGATTGGTTTGTTAAACGCTGTGTTCCCAACGACTATATCGACGAAGCAAAAGAAAAAAACATCGGAATCCATCAATTATTACGCGAAAAGGCTTCCAAATTAAAAGTGGGCGAAAACCACTTGATTGCTTTGGATTGGTGGAACGGAAATCGTTGCATCTTGAAAAACGATGCCCTCTCCGGCATGATCGTTGGACTGACCTTACAAACCAAGCCCGAAGAGATCTATCGCGCTATGATCGAGGCCACTGCCTACGGTGCGCGGCGAGTGATCGAAAACTATAACGACAACGGCATTCCGATCCGCAGAATCTGCGTGGCGGGCGGAATAGCAAAAAAAGACCCCATGCTGATGCAGATCTATGCCGACGTTTTCGGTCTCCCGCTGGAGCTGGCGGAAACCGCCCAAGCGGGCGCACGCGGAATCGCGCTCTATGCGGCGGTTGCGGCAGGAATTTATCCCAATATCTTCGAAGCCGCCGAGCGCTACGCCATGCCTGCGATCGCTACGTACACGCCCATTCCGGAGAATCAGGAAAAGTATCAAAAGTTGTATGAAGAGTTCTTGATTTTGCACGATTATTTCGGCAAGACCAATAAGGTCATGGAGCGACTGGGAAACATTTGACGAGAAATATTTAACGAATAATGTTCAAAAAACCACCCTATTCAGGGTGGTTTTCTTTTTGGTGCGAGCCTTTTTAGCCCGCTTGTCCCTGCGAGGCAAAACGCGAGCCGAAGGAAGCGAAGCTTTTGCCCGTCCGCAAGGAAAGGTGCACCAAAGAAAAACGACTACCGAAAGGTAGCCGTTTTTCTTTGGTGCACCTTCAGGGACTAGAACCCGGGACCCACTGATTAAGAGTCAGTTGCTCTACCAACTGAGCTAAAGGTGCATATTATATTGCGCTCAATTTTTCCTTGCTTTCTCATTACCTCTTATCGAAGTTTTGATCAGCGAGACCTTTGCAACATCAAAAAATTCTTCGCTTACACTCGATATTTTTTGTGTTGCTGCAGCTGCTAACCTGCTCGCTTGGTCTGCCAAAGGGCAGCGCTTCGCAGTCGCAACTACCAACTGAGCTAAAGGTGCATATTTTGAAAAGAGTCAAGAGCCATAAAATGGATCCTGACTCTT
>JAFQKO010000165.1 GCA_017396865.1 Clostridia bacterium
CCGAGGCATTCGTCCCTCGGAGAGGTGAACGGATGGTGCATGGCCACCCAGCACTGATTATCCTCCTCCCAATCGAAGAAGGGGAACTCGGTGATCCAGAGCAGGTTATAGCCCTTACGCTCGATGCCCAGCTTATCGGCGATCAGCAGGCGCAGCGCACCCAGCGTGCCCAGCACGATACTGTTCTTGGCATCGGCCACAAACAGAACCACGTCGCCTTCCTTGGCGCCTGCGCGCTCCAGAATGGCCTTCATCTCCTCCTCGGTCATAAACTTACCGAAGGAGCAGTTGATGCCCTCGGGCATCCAGCGGATAAAGGCAAGCCCCTTGGCACCGATGCCGCGGGCGTGCTCGGTCAGCTTATCGATCTCCTTGCGGGTGAGAACAGAGGCTGCGCCCTCGGCACAGATGCCGCGCACGCTGCCGCCGGCAGCCACCGCGCCGCTGAAGACGGAGAAGCCGCTCTTTTCCACGATATCACTGATATTGAAAAGCTCCATGCCGAAGCGGGTATCGGGCTTATCGGAGCCGAAGCGATCCATTGCCTCCTTATAGGTCAGGCGGGGCAGGGGCAGAGAAATCTCCTCGCCCAGCGCTTCCTTAAAGACACGGGCCATAAAGCCCTCGCCGATGGCCAGCACGTCCTCCATCTCCACGAAGGACATCTCCAGGTCGATCTGGGTGAATTCCGGCTGACGGTCGGCACGCAGATCCTCATCGCGGAAGCAACGGGCGATCTGCATATAGCGGTCGAAGCCCGCCACCATCGAAAGCTGCTTATAGATCTGAGGGGACTGGGGCAGCGCATAAAAGCTGCCGGGATGGATACGGCTGGGAACCAAATAGTCCCGCGCACCCTCGGGGGTGGATTTCATCAGCATCGGGGTTTCGATTTCGATAAAGCCGTTCTCATCGAAATAATCGCGGGTGGCCTTGGTGATGCGATGACGCATCAGGATATTGCCCTGCAGATCGGGGCGGCGCAGGTCGAGGAAGCGATACTTCAGCCGCAGCTCCTCGTTTACGTTGCTGTTCTCCACGATTTCAAAGGGCGGGGTCTTGGCCTTGGACCAGACCTTCACGGTATCCGCCAAAATCTCCAGCGCACCGGTTTTCAGATTCTGATTGACGGCGCCGCCGCGCTTGGCAACGGTACCGGTCACCTCCAGAACGTACTCACTGCGCACGCCGAAGGCAATATCAAAGGCTTCTTTATTCACCGACTCATCAAACTGCAGCTGCACCAGGCCGGTACGGTCTCTCAAATCGATAAAGATCAGGCCGCCCAGATCGCGCTGGCGCTGCACCCAACCGCAAACGGTTGCCTTCTGACCGATCATCTCCGCGGTGATCTCACCGCAATAGCTTGTTCTTCTCATTTTGTATATTCCTCCAGCCATTCGGCATTTAATTCCTTCAAAGCGATCTTTTCCTGCGTGCCGTTTGCCATATTCTTAACGGTAACCGCGCCCTCATCCAGCTCGCTGTCGCCAATGACGCAGGTGCAGGCCGCACCCAGCTTATCGGCATACTTCATCTGTGCCTTCACCGAGCGGCGCATCAGGTCATACTGCACCTTCACACCCTCGTCCAGCAAACGGTCGGCGAGGCAGACCGCCTCCTTGCAGGCACGGTCGCCCAGCGGGATCAGGAAGAGATCGCAATCGCTCTCCCCTGCCAGATCGATGCCCGCCTGCTCCAGCACCAGCATAAACCGCTCCATACCCATGGCAAAGCCGATACCGGGCTGGGGCGCGCCGCCGAACTGCTCGGTCATGCCGTCGTAGCGGCCGCCGCCGCAGACGGTGCCCTGGGCGCCGATCTGATCGCTGACGAACTCAAAGACCGTTCGATTATAATAATCCAGACCGCGCACAATGCGGGGATTGACCCGATAGTCGATCTGCATGGCATCGAGATAGCCCTTGACTGCCTCGAAATGCTCGCTGCAATCGCCGCAGAGATAGTCGGTGATCAGCGGAGCATCCTTCGCCACGTTGCGGCAAATTTCGCTCTTACAGTCCAAGATCCGCATGGGATTCTTTTCCAGCCGCTCGCGGCAGGTGGCGCAGAGGGTCTCCTCATCCTTCTTAAAATATTCGATCAACGCCTCGCGGTATTTGCCGCGGCATTCCTTACAGCCGATGGAATTCAGCTCCAGCGAGATCCCCTTCAGCCCAACTCTTTTGAAGAGGCGATGAGGCAGGGCGATCACGGTGGCATCGGTGATGGGATCGGCCGCACCGAACAGCTCCAGGCCAAACTGATGGAACTCCCGCAGGCGACCCTTTTGGGGCTTTTCATAGCGGAAGCATTGGATCATATAATAAAGCTTTTGGGGCAGGGCTTCGTTGAAGAGGCCGTTTTCCACGAAGGAGCGAACGATACCCGCCGTGCCCTCGGGGCGCAGCGTGACCGAACGGCCACCCTTATCCTCAAAGGTATACATTTCTTTGGTAACCACGTCGGTGGTTTCGCCGACGCCGCGTACAAACACCTCGGTATGCTCGAAAACCGGGGTACGGATCTCCTTAAACCCATACTGAGCGCAAAGCTCCCGCATAATTGCTTCGGCACGCTGCCAGCGGGCCGAATCCTTGGGCAGAACATCCTGCGTGCCCTTGGGGGCAGTGATCTGAGCCATGATTTTTTCTCCTTAATTTGACAATAATACGAAACAATATCCCTACTCTTAGGGCGAGCAGGGACATGAATGGTTTTTTAAGACCGATTGACCTCGCGCCAATCCAGATCGCCGCGCTCCAGCGCCATGATGATCACCTCGGCGGTGGCGATATTGGTGGCAACGGGAACGTTGTGCACGTCGCAAAGGCGCAGCACGTTGAGCTCCTCCCGCTCCCGCGTGGTGGGAGTTTGAGGATCACGGAAGAACAGCAGCACGTCGACCTCATTATAGGAAATCCGCGCCGCGATCTGATCCTCGCCGCCATGGGGGCCGCTGAGGACTTTATTGATCTGAAGACCCGTAGCATCCGAAATCAGGTTACCGGTGGTAGCGGTGGCGCAAAGACTGTGCTTGGCGAGGATGCCTGCATAAGCGATGCAAAACTGCACCATCAGTTCTTTTTTCTTTTCATGGGCAATCAAAGCAATTTTCATAGGTTTAAACGATCCTCCTTATTTTCTCCAGAACGGGGCCAGCGGGATATCCTCTCCCTCCAGCCGACCGGCTATATTCCTAAACGCAGAAGCGGTAACGGTTTTTTGCTGCGGCAGAATGCCGCCGCGATTGGAATGGATCACCACCGCGTCGTCGTGGGGGATCAACCCCAGCAACGGCAGCGAGATGGAATCCATCACCTCGTCCACGTTCCGCAAATAACCCTTTTTCATCATTTGCTTGCGCACCTTGTTGATCACAAGCTCGGTGCGGATCGGGGCAAGCCCCGCAACGATGGCGGCCGTTCGGCCGGCATCCCGCACCGCGGTAAGATCCGGCGTGGATACCACAATGCAGCGATCGGCGCAATAGATCACGTTGCGAAACCCTTCGCCCACGCCGGCGGGCGCATCGATCAACACGTATTCATAATGGGCGGCGAGCCAGCGGCTGAGCCTGCGGAAGGCGCGGCGGTCGATGGTTGCGGTATAATCCTCCGAGCCGGGGATCAGGTGCAGATTTCTCAGCGTATCATGCACAACGATGCCCTGATTCACCGGACAGCGGTTTTCCAAAATATCCAGCAGATCGAAGGGCGCCTTGCTCTCCAGCCCCAAAAGGATATCCAGATTACGCAAGCCCATATCGCCGTCGATCGCGATGACGCTATGCCCGCTCATCGCCAGAGAAAAGGCAAGATTGGCGCAAAGGGTTGTTTTGCCCACGCCCCCCTTGCCGGAAACAATGCTGATGACGGTTCCCATGCAACGGTTCCTTTCTTGAATAATTATTAATTATTCTAACATAAAAAAATCTATTAGTAAATAGTTATTAGACTGTTTTTTACAACTTTGCGCAAAATTCCACCGTTGCGGGCAGATGATAGGGGTTCATCTCCCTGCGGCAGCAGGCGGTAATGCTCCGCGCCAGCCCCGAAATGGGCTCCTTACCGTTGGGCAGCAGCCGCATCCGCAGCGTTCCGCCGTTGCTGACGCAGCGGCAGCGAGCGATGCCCGAAAGGCGCTCGATCACGTCGTTGATGTCGCTCAGGCGCACACCGTAGTCCCGCACAAAGAAGAGCGGCTCCTCCAGCACCTTCAACGCCACGGGCGCCTCGGTCAGCGCGCCCTTGCCGCCCACCTGCTCAAAGGCCTTGGCGGCGAATTTTGCCATCAGCGGCGTTAGCGGCTTGCCGATCTGCATTCCGCCGCAAAGGTTGCTCCATTTGGTGCCGAAGGTGGCTGCATTTTGGCGAAAATTCCAAAAGAACTCCTCGGTCCCGATCAGATAATCGGGCTTGAGCTTTTCCAGCAGGGGCTGCATATCGCCGATGCCCCAGATCAACGTTTTTCCTTGGGTCAGCGCACCGTGCGCCGCCAAAAATCCGCCCTCGGTGGCGAAGGAATTTTCCACGTAAACGGTGTTCGCTTCGTCTGTATCCCGCCAGAAGGCCTCGCATTTTTCATCCAGCTCGTCGGGCAGATAGGTGATGGGCTTGGCCTGCAAAAAGGCGCTGGTGCCAAAGAGCAGCACCGCCTCCCGCGCGGCGTCGCCGTTCGGCGTCACCATTGCGGTGTAGCGATTTTCCTCCATCAGGTTATCCAGCAGATAGCCCACCTGCTGCTCCTCCTCGTTGCCTTCCTTCTCCAGCGCAAAATACGCCCGCCGATAGGCACCCTTCATATCCTTTTCGGGATTACAGATCACCAGATTGCTTTCGGGCAGCTCCTGCTCGGTTTTGCAATAGCGCAGATACCGCTCGGCGGTGGTAAGCATGATCGCCGCCCCCGCCTGCTTCATCAGGAAGCGCACCTCCTTGGCGCCCGCTTCGGGATGCACCGGCATCCCCACCGCACCCAGGCGGGAGAGGGCGTAAAAGGAGGCCAGCAGATCGGGGCAGTTGGGCAGCCAGAGGCAAACCCGATCGTTGGGCTCCACCCCCATCTGGCAAAAGGTATTATAGGCATACTCCACCCGATTCAACAGCTCGGAAAAGGACAGCGTTGTTCCGCAATAGATCAGCGCCGTTTCGTATTTTCTTCGATAGGCGCAGCTCCGAAAGGAAAGGTACGCCGAATTGATTGCTTTTTCTTCCATAGTTCTTGCACCAAAAAGAGTGGCATCGGTCTTTTGCGCCGCTGACACTCTTTTTATAAATTATTCCTCTTCTTCCGTTGTTTCCTCAGTGGTCTCGGACTCCTCCGGCTCCGCTTCGGGCGTGGTGGTCATGGTATGATCGATCAGCGCACAGGAAACGTACTTAAAGTTGGTAATGATCTGCTCGTTGCCGTCCACGATGATGAAATCCTCCACCGCCTGCAGAACGATCTCGATCCGCTTATTGTCGAATCGCTCGGGATTGGTGGTCACGTCGGTCTCGCTCAGCCCGTCGTCCAGATACAGATCGACCAGCAGCGTATAGGTATTCTTCTCCTCGTCGTGGCGTACCTCCAGCACGTCCGGCACGTAGAAATCGGTGGTATCGATCGCGGCGGGCACCCGATAGCAGCCGCTCAGCGATTCATACTCAAAATCGCCGCAGAGCTCCACACTGCGATGGGTCAGCTCGCCCGCATAATCAAAGCTATAGTAGGCAAACTTTTCCACGTCGGCCTTGGGCACCAGAATCGAGCCGTCCGAACGGGTGGTATAAACACCGGTGGCGTTGGTTTTCAACGCCTGCCAGATGCCGTAGGACACCAGATGGTCGGTATTCAGCTCCAGCGTATCCTCAAAGGAAAAGGCCTTCTGCCGCACAAAGTTCGTAATATAAAGCTCAAAATACTCCGGCGAGCCCTCCTCCAGACCGGACTCCCGCACCTCATTGAAGGCGGAGCTGGCCCAGATCAGCTCGGGATCCACGCCCTCTTCGTAGATATTGGCGGGACGGAACATCCGATAAATGTTGATTCCGCCCAACGTCAGCAAAAAGGCACAAAGCCCGATAAATGCCAATCCGATAAAGAACGTCAGCAGCTTATGGCCGTTTTTACGAAAGAATATCGCAATTTTATTCATCTTGCATTTCTCCAAAAAACATAATGATTCAATTTATTGTACCTTTTTTTTTGCCGTTCGTCAAGTTTTGAAGCAGAAAAAACCGTGAAATAATCGTAAACAAGTTGCAAAAAGCCGTAAATTTGTATATAATTTGATCAAACGAACCCCGAAAAAGGAGAAAACCATGGAATTATTAGCCCCCGCAGGAACCTTTGAAGCCGCCCGCAGCGCGGTACATAACGGAGCGGATGCCGTCTACGTAGGCGGTCGCATCCTCAATGCCCGCCGAGCCTCCAAGGGCTTTTCCGCCGAGGAGCTGAAGGAGCTGGTTGCCTTTTGCCATCTGCGCAACGTGAAGGTCTACGTCACCGTGAACACCCTCACCCGCGAGGACGAGCTGGGCGATCTGATGGAGCTGGCGGAGGAGATCGCCGCCTCCGGTGCCGACGGTGTCATCGTTTCCGATCTCGGCGTGGCCCGCATTCTGCAGCGTGCCTGCCCCTCCCTGCCCCTCCATGCCTCCACCCAAATGAATATCCACACCCCCGCGGGCGCCCAATTTCTGGAAAAGATGGGCTTCAAGCGGGTCGTTTTGGCGCGGGAGCTTTCCCTCAAGGAGATCGAAGCCATCTGCAAAAGCACCGCTATGGAGATCGAGGTCTTCGCCCACGGTGCCTTATGTATGTGCTACAGCGGCAACTGCTACCTTTCGGCGGTGATCGGGCAAAAGAGCGGCAACCGCGGCCTTTGCGCCCAGCCCTGCCGCCTGCCCTACGGCGAGGAGCGCTATCCCTTAAGCCTCAAGGATCTTTGCACCTTGGAGCAGCTGGATGCCCTGAAAAAAGCGGGCGTTGCCTCCCTCAAGATCGAGGGGCGGCTGAAATCACCCGAATACGTGGGCAGCGTTTGCAACGCCTACCGCCGCGTGCTGAACGGCACACCGCCCACCCCCGCCGACGTGGATCGCCTTGCCCACATCTTTTCCCGCAGCGGCTTCACCGCCGATTATCTGCAGGGCAAGCCGAGCCCCGCTATGTTTGGAATTAAAACCAAAACCGAGCACGCCGACTATAAGCGTGCCGTTGCGCAGGTTGCCAAAACCCTGCAGGAGGGCTATGAATCCAAAAAGCGCACCCTCTCCTTCCGCCTTTTCATGCGGGAGGGGCTTTGCCGCCTGACCGTTCAATGCGAGGATTTCAAAGCGGAGATCCTCGGCGAGCCGCCTCAGCCCGCCATCAAAAAAGAGGTGACGGAGGAGGATGCGATCCGTGCCCTCTCCAAGCTGGGCGGCACCCCATTTGAATTGGGGGAATGCACCGCTCTGGTGCGCCACGATCTTTTCTATTCGGCCGCCGCCTTCAACGCCCTTCGGCGGGAGGCGATCGCCGCCGTGGAGGCGCATTTTGCCCCCGCACCGCATCCCTTCACCCCTGTTCTGCCCGCCGCCGAGGACGCAATTTCCCAAGGGGCGGCTCCATCCCTCGAGGGATGGTTTTGGAACGCACCCAAGGTCAGCCCCGATAAACGGCTGGAGCGCTATTGGCTGAACGGTGCCAAGGAGCGGGAGATCGCCCCCTTTGCCGCCGATCGGCGGGCGGGCGTTTTCTTCCCCGCCGCGATGGAGCAATCGGAGCTGGAGACCATGGCTGCGCGGCTGTATAAGCTCGGCTTTCGCCGCGCCCTCTGCCGCAATATCGGGCAGATCGCCCCCCTGCGGGAGGCGGGCTTTGAGGTACACGGTGATTTTTCCTTCAACGCCGCCAACACCCGTACGCTGGCTGTTTTAAAGGAGGAGCTTGCCTCCCTCACCCTCTCCTATGAGCTGACCCTGCGGCAGATCCGCAAGCTGAAAAAGCCGCTGCCCTGCGGCATCATCGTATACGGTCGCCTGCCGCTGATGCAGACCAAAAACTGCATCCTGAAAAACATCGGTCCCTGCCAAAACGGCAAGGGCGGAGCGCTGACCGACCGCACCGGCAGAAGCTTCCCCATCGCCTGCGATCAAGGTTGTCAAAATGTGATGTTCAACAGCACCCCCCTCTTCCTCGCAGACCGCAATCGGGAGTGGAAAGAAAGCAACGTTTCCTTTGCGCGCTTGCTCTTTACCGACGAATCGGTGCAGGAGATCCGTCGCATTTTAGACGCTTATGAAAACGGCGGAGAGCCGCCCGAGCTCTACACCCGCGGCCTTTACTACCGCGGTGTTCTGTAAAGAAAAAAATTCCCGAACGCGATGCGTTCGGGAATTTTTTTAACCGAAATATTGCGCCAGCGCGATCCACATCGCCAGCGTAACGATGGAAAGCATACTTGTAAATCCGCTGACCTTTGAAGCAAGGCCGGTATCGTGGCCATACTTGGCGGCGAACATCGCCGTATTGTTGGCGGTCGGTGCTCCGCAGAAGACGGCGGCGGTCACCAGCAGCTCATCCCGCACACCCAGCAGATACAGCGTTCCGAAGGCAATGGCAGGCAACAGCAGCAGCTTGACCAACGCCACGATATAGTTCTCTGCCCGCTTGAACATCCCGGGCAGGTCGGTATTGGCCAGATAAGTGCCGAACATCAGCATAGCCAGCGGGGTATTGAGGCTGCCGAGATAGCCGATCGGCTCTGCAATGGGTGCGGGCAGATCCACCTCCAGCCAAAAGCGCAGCAGGCAAAGGGGCAGGCCGATCACGATGCCGATGGTGCCGGGGTTGAGAAAGAGGCTGCGCTTTTTCATCTGCTCCTCTCCCTTGCGCATCAGACTGATGCCGTGGGTAAAGGCGAAGATATTAAAGACCACCACCGCGGCGGAGCAATAGAACACGCCCAGCTCCCCCGCCACCGCCTCAGCCAGCGGCAGGCCCATATAGCCCATGTTGCCATACATGGCGGCGTACTGAAAAACAGGGCGATCCTTGCCCGACGAGCGGAACAAAAAGCGCACCAGCACCATCCCCACCAGATGAAAGCACACAACAATGGCAATCGCCTTTAAAAAAGAAAGGGCGTTTTGCGCATTGAACTCCACCTTTGTAAAGGAATTGATAATCACCGCAGGGGTCACAATATAAAATAACAGATCGTTGCAGGAGCGGGCAACCTTTTCGGTAAACAGCTTGGTGCGGTCGCAGATAAAGCCGGTAACCACCAGCACTGCCAGGATCAGGACCTGCATAAAAGCTGTACCCATGTATTCCAAAAACAGCATAATTTCACCTCGGTTGCTTATTTTACCACAGTTTTCTTTAAATTTCTACCCCAATGTAAAATATTATCTTGAAATATGAAATAAAATCACTTATAATATTATATTATAAAAAATAATGGAGGCGAATACCGTGGGTAAAAATAAGATCAGCATTTCCATTGCAGGCAACGAATTTGTGGTTTCCACCGAGGAAGAAAGAGAATATACACTGCAGCTTGCCGAAACGGTCGATAAAAAGATCCGCGGGCTGATGGGCGAAAGCGCCCGCCTGAATTTAGGGCTCGCCGCCATCCTCACCGCATTGGATCTTTGCGACGAGAATGAAAAGAATAAGGCGTCCTGCGCCCGCCTGCGGGAAGAGATCCGCCGCTATCTGGCCCAGCTTGAAAAGAGCGGTCGGGAGCATGAATCGGAGCTGACCGCCCTCAAGCGGGAAAACGCAGAGCTGCGCAATCAGCTTTTGCAATATCAGCTCGGGCAGATCGGATTCGAAGCATGAAGATCCTCCTTGCATCGGGCTCACCCCGCAGAAAGCAGCTTTTAACCGAGCTGGGGCACAGCATCACCGTTGTGAAGCCGGATTTTGACGAATCCCAAATCCGCTGCGCCGACCCCGCCGCCTTGGTGGCGGCGTTGGCCGAAGGGAAGGGGCGCTCCGTGCCCTGCCCCGAGGATACGATGCTGGTGGCGGCCGATACCGTGGTTGTGCATAACGGTGCCGTGCTCGGCAAGCCCGCCGATGAGGCGGAGGCGCTGGCAATGCTCCGCTCCCTAAGCGGCCGCACCCACGAGGTTTTTACCGGCGTTTATCTGCAGTATCGCGGGCGTTCCCGCAGCTTCACCGATCGGGCGGAGGTGCTCTTCCGCACCCTGACCGACGCCGAGATCCTTGCCTATATCGCCACCGGCTCGCCGATGGACAAGGCAGGAAGCTACGGCGTGCAGGACAGCGGCTTCGTTGCGGAAATCAAAGGCAGTTACTATACCGTGATGGGCTTCCCCATCGAACGTTTTAAGGAAATCAGCATGAAAATGGAGAAAGGAAATTAACATGGCAGTAATCAACAAAGAAACTCTCAAGAAATTCAATCTCAAAAAGTTCTTTCGCTTTTTGAACTATTCCGATATCGGCATCGACCTCGGTACCGCCAACACCATCGTGTATAAGAGCGGCAAGGGCATCATCCTGCGGGAGCCCAGCGTAGTTGCCATCGACACCACCGCCAACCGTGTGGTTGCGGTCGGCCAGGAGGCCAAGGACATGATCGGCAGAACGCCAGACAGTATTCGTGCGGTACGCCCCCTCAAGGAGGGCGTGATTGCCGATTTCGAGTGCGGCTCCGCCATGCTCCGCTATTTCCTGAAGAAGACCATCGGCAACAATACCTTCGCCAAGAAGCGTATTTTGATCTGCATCCCCTTCGGCGTAACCGACGTAGAGCACCGCGCGGTGGAAAACGCCGCCTATGAGACCGGCGCCAAGGACGTTCGGATCATCGAAGAGCCTTTGGCAGCCGCCATCGGTGCGGGTCTGCCCGTCGGCGAGCCCACCGGCAGCATGGTGGTGGATATCGGCGGCGGCACCTCCGAGGTCGCCGTGATCTCGCTGGGCGGCATCGTAACCTCCCGCTCGGTTCGGGTAGCGGGCGATTCCTTTGATACCGCCATCGTTGCCTACGTGAAAAAGCATTTCAACCTCCTGATCGGTGATCGCACCGCCGAGGAGATCAAATTTGAGATTGGCTCTGCCCATCCCTACGACAACGAGGGCGTGATGAGCGTTCGCGGCCGCGACCTGATCACCGGCCTGCCCAAGAACATCGACATCAGCGCCGCCCACATCCGCGAGGCGATGGCCGAATCGGTTCAGGTGGTGATCGACGCCATCAAGCAAACGCTGGAGGACACCCCGCCCGAGCTGGCGGCCGATATCATCGACCACGGCATCACCCTGACCGGTGGCGGTGCGCTGCTCCGCGGCCTGGATACGCTGATCAATAAAGTGACCGGTATGCCCGTTCACATCGCCAAGGATCCGCTGGATTGCGTGGCGCTCGGTACCGGAAAGAGCCTCGAGAATCCCGTTCTCTGGGCCTCCATTGCACGATAATGAAGGCCTTTCTCAAAACCAGAACCTTCATCTCCATGTGTGTCGTTACCTTCTTTCTGCTGGGGCTGACGGTTTTGGACATTGCCGCCCACGGGCATCTCACCTTCTTTGAAAACATCGGCGGATCGCTGATCACGCCGATCCAGAATTTCTGCACCACAGTGATTCACTACGGTGGCAATCTGGTGGAAGCCTATACCGAATACGATGAGCTGGAGGCCGAAAACGAAAAGTTGAAAAATCAGCTTGCAAGCGCCGCCCAGCTGATTCGCGATGCCGAAAGCTCGGTCAGCGAGAATAAAAGCCTCAAGGCCATGCTGGGCATTGTGGAGGCCAACCCCGATTTTGAGTTTGCCGCCTGCCTGGTAGTCGGCAGCGATCAGAACGGCTATTCCCATACCCTCACCCTCAATAAGGGCTCGGCCGACGGCCTCAACGAGCGGGATCTTGTGATCACCGCCGAAGGCGTTGTGGGCTACGTCAGCGAGCTGGGCCTGAATTGGAGCAAGGTGACCACCATTCTGGATTCCTCCTGCGAGATCGGCGCCATCGTTACCCGCACGCAGGACATCGGCGTTCTGGATTGGGATTTCACCCTCTCGGAAAAGGGGCTGCTGAAGCTGGCTTACCTCAATACCGAGGTGGTGCTCAACAGCGGCGACTCGGTTGAAACCAGCGGGGTCGGCGGCGTATTCCCCAAGGGCGTTTTGCTGGGGCGGGTGAAGGAGCTGCGCACCGAATCCCACGGCATCTCCCAATATGCCGTTTTAGAGCCCGCCGTGCAGGTGGACGAGGTCTCCACCGTCTTTGTTATCACCAACTTTGAAAGTGAGCGCTAATGTTCAGCACAGCCCGAAATTACCGAAAATTCATTCTATACGTTATATTAACGCTGGTATGCTTTCTTCTGCAAAGCGTACCGGCTTTCGGCGTGCGCTTTTTAGGGTGTGCGCCTTCTCTTTTGCTGCTGCTCACCGCCGCCGTAGCCTTCTTTGAAAGCCCCACCTTCTCGGCGTGGTACGGCCTGACCGCAGGCCTGCTCTCTCAGCTCACCACCTCACGTCTGGTGGGCACCGATGGCATTATCTTTATGTTTGCGGGCTTTTTTATCGCCGTTTTGCTGCAGATCTATTTCAAGCGGCGCTTTTTGGTCTATCTGGCGGTTGCCATGAGCCTGCTGGTGATCCAGCAGCTGTTCCTTTTTATCTTCTACGTGATGATCTGGGATACCATCACCCTCAAGGGTGCATTGATGGGGCAGATTCTGCCCACCTTCTTCTTCACCGGCCCCTTTGCCTTCCCGATGTACTACATCCTTTGGCGATCCGACCGCAAATTCCGAGCAAAGGAGGAATTGGAAAATGACCTATAAACAAGGGCGATTTCGCGTTCTGCTGGTTGTCGCCTTCGTTTCGCTGATCTTTTTCAGCTATATCGTTGCCATGATCCGCCTCCAGCTGGTCAATGGCGAGTATTACAAGGAGCTCTCCTCCCAAAAGATCTATTCTACCGAAAACATCACCGCTTCCCGCGGCAGTATCTACGATTGCAACGGCATCAGCTTGGTGACCAACACCACCGGCTACTGCATTAAATTTACCCGTGCCCTGCTGCCCGCCGACGGGCAGAACGACATCATCCTCAGCCTCATTCGGCTGACCGAGGCACACGGCTGCTCCTACTACGACAGCCTGCCGCTCTCAAAAAAGGCTCCCTACAGCTACGCCACCAACTCCACCGATGAGAACGGCATCAAAAAACTGCTTCTCACCTTGGATCTCAAGGGCACCGCCACCGCCGAGGAAGCAATGGCGGCGCTGATTGAAAAATTCGAGCTGGAGCAATACAGTGCCGAGGAGCAGCGTCTGATCGCAGGCGTTCGCTACGAGATGCTGATCAGCTCCTTCAACCTCTCCACCCCCTATGAATTTTCCGCCAACGTTAAAGTAGAGCTGGTTGCGGCGATCAAGCAGCAATCGGAAGAGTATCCCGGCGTGGATATCGATACCCGCCCCATCCGCTACTACACCGACCCCTCCATCGCCCCGCACCTGCTGGGCTACGTAGGAAAAATCTACGCTGAAGAATATGAAACGCTGGCAGAGCAGGGCTATAAAATGAACGATACGCTCGGCAAAGCGGGCATTGAAAAGGCCATGGAGGACGCCCTCAAGGGCACCGACGGCACCCGCATCATCGAGCGAGATTCAAGCGGCAAGGTGATGAACATCACCACCCTGAAGGAGGCGGTCAGCGGCAACAACGTGGTGCTGACCATCGACAGCAAGCTGCAGAAGCTGGCGCAGGAGTCGTTAAAAAACTGCATTGAAACCATTGTAGAGCGTTCCGACGAGCCGGGGCGGGACGGCGAGGATGCCAACGCAGGTGCAGTGGTGGCCATCAACGTCAACAGCGGCGCCATTCTGGCCAGCGCCACCTACCCGACCTACACCATGGACGAATTCAACACCAACTATACGGGGCTGGCCACCAATAAGGAGCTGCCCCTCTTTAACCGTGCCTTTTCGGGCACCTATGCGCCCGGCTCCACCTTCAAGATGGCCACCGGCATCGCCGCGCTGGAGGAAAAGGTGACGACTACCGGTGAAAAGATCCGCGATACCGGCGTTTATACCAAGTACGCCCCCAGCTATTCCCCCAAATGCTGGATCTATACCGACTACGGGCGGGGGCACGGCTTGCAAAACGTGGTAGCGGCCTTGAAGAATTCTTGTAACTATTATTTCTATGAGATGGCCGACCGCATGGGCATCGAAACCCTCAACAGCTACTGCATGAAGCTGGGTCTCGGCCAAAAAACAGGCGTGGAGATCGGCGAGGCGGCAGGCGTGCTGGCGGGCCCGACCTATCGCGCCTCCATCGACGAAAGCTGGTATCCCGGTGATACCCTGCAGGCGGCGATCGGCCAATCGGATAACCTCTTTACCCCGCTGCAGCTGGCCAACTACGTGGCCACCATCGTCAACGGCGGCACCCGCTATAATACCCATCTGGTGCAGGGCATCTACGATGCCTCCACCGGCATCTGCGTTCGTGAAGAGCAGATCAAAATCAACGACAGCCTGAAGATGAAGGACGAAAACTTCCACGCCATTATGAGCGGCATGGTGGAATGTGCCACCACCGGTACGGCGGCAGGCGTCTTCGGTACGTCTTATAAGATCAGCGCGGGCGCCAAAACAGGTACCGCCTCCGTGCCGAAGGGTACGGCGAACGGCATCTTCGTTGCCTTCGCCCCCGCCGACGATCCGCAGATCGCAGTCTGCGTGGTGGTGGAGCACGGTGCCCACGGTAACTACGTCGGCTCGGTGGCAAGAGATATCTTCGATGCGTATTTTGCAGGCATCGAGGTTGATAATGAACTTACGGCCGAGGGTGTATTACTCCCGTTGCCCGAACCGATCGAAGAAGAGGAGGACTCGGAAAATGAGCAGGATTAAGCAGATTGTTTTCGATTGCGGCGGTGTTTTTGTTGATATTCAATTCCGCCAACTGATCGAAAAGCTGACCGGCAGCAAGGAGGCAGGCGAAGCCTTTTATGATCGCTTATTCGCCCCCAATACCCCTTGGGGACTGCGCTATGACAAAGGGCTCTGCAATAAGCAAGAAGCCTATGAAGAGCTGCTGGAATGGATGGACGTTAAGAATGCAGAAGTCCTTCGCAAATTCATGGACGAATGGCCCTATTGGCTGCCCACCTTCCCTGAAATGGAGACCATTGTAGATGAGCTGCATGCAAAGGGCTTTAAATGCTATCTGCTTTCGAATTTCTCCGAACAATACGAAGAGTTTGAACCGCTCTGCCCCGCTATCGCCAATCTGGACGGCAAGCTGATCTCCTATCGAATCCATATGATCAAGCCAAACCACGATATATTCGAATATGCAGCAAAGGAATTCGGCATCAAGCCGGAGGAAACCATCTTTGTGGATGATAATCCGCCCAACGTGGAGGCCTCCTGCGAGGTCGGATATCAGGGCTATCATTATACCTCCGCAGCCGAGCTGCGCAGTTACTTGAAAGAGCAGGGAATTTTGTAAAAAAGCCTCTTGACAGATTTTTTCAAGTGTGCTATATTAAGTCCATAAACCGATGAGTAAGAGTAAGTAAGGGCTTTGGATGTTCCAAGAGAGCCGCAGGCGCTGGGAATGCGGTAGCGGAAGAAGCTCCGAATGGGCTTACGAGGGCGGCATGAACGCAATGCGCAAGTAATGACCGACGGGGCGCGCCCGTTATCGTCGCGATCCGCATGATGGTGCGGAGCAGAGTGGATGAGCATTCATCAATATGGGTGGCACCGCAGAAAGTTGTTTTTTCTGTCCCATACTTCCCCACGGGGAGGTATGGGATTTTTTATTGGAGGTCAATATGTTTTTACTCAGCAAACGATGGCGTTCCTGCCTTGATTCGCAAAAAATTTCATATATAATATAATTGGAGGAAAGAACCATGCAATTTAACGGAATCGATTTTGATACTTATTTTAAAAATTATCCCAATAAGGAAGGCTACTTCGGCCCCTACGGCGGTGCTTATGTCGACGATAACCTGAAGAAGGCAATGGCCGAGATCAACGACGCTTATTTCACCATCTGCAAGTCCCGCAAGTTTATCGATGAGCTGCGCCGTATCCGCAAGGAGTTCCAGGGCAGACCCACCCCCATCACCCATCTGGAGCGGCTTTCCAACAGCCTCGGCAACGGCGTTCAGCTGTACGTTAAGCGGGAGGATCTGAACCATACCGGCGCTCATAAGCTCAACCACTGCATGGGCGAAGCGCTGCTGGCTAAGTACATGGGCAAAAAGAAGCTGATCGCCGAGACCGGTGCCGGCCAGCACGGTGTTGCGCTGGCAACCGCTGCCGCCTATTTCGGCTTGGAATGCGATATTTATATGGGCTCTGTCGATATTAAAAAGCAGGCGCCCAACGTGGCAAGAATGAAGATTCTGGGCGCCAATGTGGTGGAGGTGACCGAAGGTCTTGCCACCTTGAAGGAAGCAGTAGACGCCGCCTTTGCAGCTTACGCTCAGGATTATGAGAATTCCATTTATTGTATTGGTTCAGTGGTGGGCCCC
>JAFQKO010000166.1 GCA_017396865.1 Clostridia bacterium
CCTCGAAATCTCCTCGCTTTGAGGTCGAAGATTTTAAAAAGTGCGGATTTTTGCTCAATCAAGGCACAAAACGCAGCTAATACTGCCGTATTAGCGAGTATTTTAACGATGAGTGGGCAAAAATCCGCCTTTTTAAAACGGAGTTCGGGTTTAATTGCTCACCCTAACCGATACTGATTTCTTCCGTTGGCTCGGAAATCACGTTTTGGCTTTCATTCTTTCTCCCCAAAGCAACCGCCAGCGAGATGGGGCCGATTCTGCCCAGATACATCGTTGCGATCACAATGAGCTTTCCAACGGTATTTAAGGTTGGTGTCAGGCCGCGGGAAAGGCCGACCGTTGCCGTTGCGCTGACCGTTTCATAAACCACGTCCAGCGCAGGCGTGTTGCAGACCGCCATCAATGCGACGGTGGAGATGCCGCAGATGGTGAGAAAGATCACCACAACCGCCACCGCTTTTTTAATAAACTCTGCAGAGATGCATCGCCCGAAGAGCGAGGCGTTTGCCTTGTTGCGAACGGTGGCGAAGGCCGAGCAAAACAGCACGGCGAACGTTACCGTTTTCATACCGCCCGCCGTGCCGACGGGGGAGCCGCCGATCATCATCAGGATCAGAGAGACTGCAGCGGCGGAATTGGTCAGGTTTTCCTGCAATACCGAGGCAAAGCCCGCGGTTCGCGTGGTAACCGATTGAAAGACGGAGACCTGAACCTTATCAAACAGCGAAAGCGAGCCGATTGTTTTTGGATTGTTGTATTCAAAGATAAAAATCAGCAGAGCGCCGACCAAGATCAGCCCCAAGGTGGCGGTGATGGCGATCTTGCTGTGCAGCGTCAGGTGGCGAAATATCTTTCGGTTTTTGCGGGAGCGGCTTTTGAGAACACGCAGCACGTCCCACCAAACGATGTAGCCCAGCCCGCCGAGGATGATCAGCAGGGAGGTTACGGTATTGATCAGCGGATGGGTGGCGTAGTCGCAAAGGCTATTTTCGCCGATGATGTCGATGCCTGCGTTGCAGAAGGCAGAAACGGCATTGAATACCGAGATCCAGATGCCCTTCATCCCGAATTGCGGGATAAATACAAGCATATAAAGCACCGCACCGATCCCTTCGATCAGCAGGGTACCGACCAAGACGTTCTTAACAAATTGGGTCAACCCCGAGAGGGTGTTCAGGTTAAAGGCGTCCTGAATGAGCAGGTGGTCGCCGATCCCCATCTTGCGCCGCAGCAGAAGCATCAGCCCTGTCATGATGGTGATGATCCCTAAGCCGCCGACCTGAATCAGGACCAGGATCACAATCTGCCCGAATAAGCTCCAGGTGGTGGCGGTCGGGAGGGTTACCAAGCCTGTTACGCAGGTCGAGGTGGTGGCGGTAAACAGCGCATCGGTATAAGATACCGCTTTGCCGCTTATGGTGCTGATCGGCAGGCTGAGCAGCAGGCTGCCGATCAAAATCGCCCCGAGAAAGCTCAGCAGGATGATTTGAGTTGTGGATAAATGAAATCGTTTCATCATGCGTTATATTCTTCCAAAAAAGCATTCTGCTCCTGCAGCGTTTTGCGCAGAAGCTCGGTATCGAGCGCGTTGGCAGGCTCGCCGCTTGCGACGCTCTGCGCCGCTGCGGTGCCCGCCGCCTGACCCATCGCCATCACGATCGGCGTGACCCGAACGGCGGCGCAGGCCTCATGGCTTGCGCTGATGCACCGCCCCGCTACGATCAGATTCTGAATTTCCTTGGTCACCAGAGAGGCGTAGGGAATGGAATACCAGCTTCCCTCCTTGAGGTGGCAATGCTTCATCGCCGCGCCGTCGGGGGAATGGATATCAATGGGATAGCCGCCCATTGCGATGGCATCGGGGAACATCCGATTGGCCAGCAGATCCTCGGCGGTCAGCGTATAGCGACCGTTAACCTTACGGCTTTCACGGATGCCGATATGCGGGCCGGTGGACAAAATGCGGCAGTTTTCAAAGCCGGGGATATTTTCCTGCATGAACCGCAGGATCTGCCGTGCCTGCCGCCGCCCTTCCACCTCAGCATCGGTGAGGTCAAAGGGCTCCACCGCCGATTTCATAATAATACGGCTCATATTCAGGATGATCTCGCCGGGGGTGTTGGTCTCAAAACACAATACCATATCCCGATCGACGTCGAATTTGCCATCTTCCTTGGCCTTGCGGATCAGGGAATAAGCCCCCTGAATCCCCGCACGGGGCAGCTCATGCAAGCGATCGAAGGGGATGGTATGCAGCATATCGTTGCGGTTACTGCGCACAAATTCGATCATCCGCTCCCGATCGACGTTGCCCACCTTAATGTTCATGGTCATGGGCTGGGCAAGGTGGTCGCTCTCCCGCCCGTAGGTGCTCGGTACCCCTGCGGCGGTGGCCAGATCGGCATCGGCGGAGCAATCCAAAAATACCTTGGCCTCCACCTCGAAAAAGCCGCCTTTAGAGTAAAGCTGCACCTTGGTGATTCGATCCGCTTCGACGGTACAGCCGGTAAATACGGTATGATACAAAAGCCGTACCCCCGCCTCGGTTGCCATCGTTTCCAGCATATATTTCAACCCTTCCGCATCGAAGGGGGTGATGCTGCTGGCATAGCCGACAAAATCCTCCATATGCCCGGGGGAAAGGCCCAACTCCTGCAGGCGGCAGACCAATTCCTCGGCAATACCCCGCACAACCTGGGTATTCCCTGCGTGAAACGTCATCATCGGGCCGACCCCGCCTGCGGTGAGCATCCCGCCGAGGTAGCCGTTTTGCTCCACCAAGAGGGTCTTTGCACCTTGCCGCGCGGCGGCAATGGCGGCGATAGCACCGGCAGGCCCGCCGCCGATGACTGCTACGTCATAATTCATACGATTACTCCTTAATATACAAATAAACCATACCCATTCTGCCGCCTCCGCCCACAGCGAGGATGGAATCATCTCCCTTGAGGGAAACGGCATTGAGCAACGGCGAGCCGTGGTAGCCATACTCCGCGCTGCCGGTCAAAATCTGACCCAGCCAGCGCAGTCCTCGCTTGTCATCATAGGAAAACAGCACGTTGAGATCGTCCCGATCGCCCGCCACGCCGTAGACCAGCGTTCCGTCGGCATTGACGGTCATATCCTTAACGGGGCCGTTGGGCCAGCCTGCACCCAGAGAGAAGTAGTTCCCCTCTTTTTCGATGGCAAGCAAGCCCGCCTCGGTGGCGATCAGGCGGCGGCCGCCCGATAAGGGGACGGCCAGCTTCGCCGTTGCCTGATAGACCCGCCCGGGATAGCAGGGCAGATCCCCCTCTGCCTGCGGCTTTTCTGCTGTTTCGGGGGCGGCGCAGGGCTCTTTTTTAAGGATCTCACCCTGCGGGCTGACGGTATAGTTCCAAAAATGCTCCTTGCCGCAAAGGGCAATGAGGTTTTCGCCCTCCCAGCGCAAGGAAACAACATTGGAATCCTCCACCTCGGTGTCGGAAAAATCCATCCAAAGCTGAACGGGGATGGTCTCCCCCGCCCACTTAAAGGAGACGGTATTTTGGCGGATATAGGTATAGGTTTCGTGCATCTTTTCCCCGTAGGCGGCATACTCCGCATTGCCGGGGAAGATCAAAGGATCGGTGGCACTTTCGCCCAATTTCAAGGCTTGCTCCCGATAGACCGAAAGATCCACCGCCACCAGATTGGGAGCGTCGTCGGCATGGTTGGTGCCGATCAGAATCATCTCGTCCCGCTGATGATCCATCAGCAAAACGGGGCATTGATAGGTGGTGCGCTCCGCAGTGCCCAAAAGGCCGAGCTGCTCGGGCTTACCGCCGCCCAAAACGTCCCAACGCATCAAGGTGGAGGGAGGCAGAAAATCCTCACCGCCGCCCTTACGGATGCCCGAAACAACGTAGTAGAGAACGCCGTATTGATCGAAGCCCATACTGCCCATATAGGTATTGCAGGGCACGTCACCGCAATAGGTCTCGGCCTCGGTATAGTCGCCCAACACCTCTAAGGTGCCGTCGGCAGGATCAAAGCGGGAAAGGCGGGTATCGTGCATTCCTGCCATGTAGAGCTTGCCGTCGGGGCCGTTAACTCCGAAGCTCATATAGGGATATACGCTCCCCACCCGCTTTTCAAAGGGGAGCTGCACCCGCAGGTTTTCCACCCTACGCTCCCGCACGTTGATGCGCTGCAAAAGACCGTTGCGGGTGGTGAAATAAATATTATCGTCGCCGCCGACGATGAGGCGGTAGCTGGCACGCTCGGTCACCTGCCCGAAATCCCGCACGCTGCGGTCGGTCAGGTCGATGCCGTAGAGGCGACCGTTGAAATAGCCGATGCCGTACAGCACGTTGTTGATCTTATCGTAGGCGGCGCCGTAGATGGTCTCGCGGTGGATGGGGATGCCCCAATTCTCCACCTGCCCGTTGCGGGGGTCGTAGACCATCAATGAGCTGCCCGCATACCCCTCGAAGGGATGGTTATAAAAGCTTGCGGGCAGCCAGGCAGGGTGCTCCGGCGCTTTATCGGTGGTATGGGTCAGCATCACCAGCCGCCCGTCGTTCATGCGGGCAAGGGAGGTGTGAAACTTGCTGTCGCGGATGAACCGCTCGCCGGGCAGGATATAGTCCTTAGCGTAAAATACGTCCCGCAGGGTATGGGTCTCGGGATCGTATTCCGCCAGCTTGGCATATTCTCCGGTGGTCAGCTCGGAGCAAAGGGAAAGGTAAACCTTGCCGTTATCGTAGTAAATGCCGTCCCAGCAGGCGTTATGCAGGGTGGGCCCCGGCTCTACGTACTGCCGTACCCCTGTTTGGTTCATTACCCGCAGCGTCTCGGGCTTGCTCAGATCAATCAAATACGGTTTTTTCACGGCGATACCTCCATTCTACTATTATTTCTATTATAACGGTATTTTTGCCATCGGTCAACCGTTCAGCGATCGAAATTTTTTCGAAAAAGCCGCCCCGATGCTTTTATATCGGGGCGGCTTGCTTTCATAAGACAACCACTGGCTCTGCCAGTGGATAAAAAGCTTTAGCTATGGACAATAAAAAATCTCCTTGTTATATTATGAAGTGAGGTCTGCCAACCGAACAAATAATATAACAAGGAGGTCCTAGTCATGAAAGAGAAG
>JAFQKO010000167.1 GCA_017396865.1 Clostridia bacterium
TCGGAGGGGATGGTGGGCTCGCCGATGGAGATGCACAGCTCCTTAAACAGCTCGCGGTCCTCGGCACGCTGGATGCTTTCACTGCTGGTACCCAGCAGCTCGACCTCGCACTCCCGCAGGATGCCCTTCTTCTCCAGCTGCATGGCCAAATTCAAGCCGGTCTGGCCGCCGATGCCCGGTACGATGGCGTCGGGCCGCTCATAGCGCAGGATCTTGGCGATATATTCCAAGGTCAGCGGCTCCATATACACCTTATCGGCGATGGTGGTATCGGTCATAATGGTGGCGGGGTTGGAGTTGCAAAGAACAACCTCATAGCCCTCTTCCTTCAGCGCCAGGCAAGCCTGGGTGCCGGCATAGTCAAACTCCGCTGCCTGACCGATCACGATCGGGCCGGAGCCGATGATTAAAATCTTCTTCAAATCTTTTCTCTTAGCCATATTCTTATTCCTCCGTTTGATATACTGTCTTATCGCCGTAAAGCGTTGCTATACATTTTCCAAAGACCCGCTCGCCCTTAAACGGCGTGGCGCGTCCTTTACTCTTAAAGGTTTCGGGATCGATCTCATATTCCGCATCCAGATCCCAAACCGTGATGCCGCTTTGGGGGATCCCAAACCGTTTGCGGGGATTTTCACTCAGCAGAGCGATCAGCTTTTCCAAGGAGATAATCCCTGTTTTCACCAGCCCCGTATACATCGTTGCAAAGGCGGTCTCGATGCCGACAACCCCCATCATGCTCCCCGCCAAGCCCTTTGCCTTTTCCTCGGCGGAGTGGGGCGCATGGTCGGTGGCGATCATATCGATGGTGCCGTCCTTAATGCCCTCGATCAGTGCAAGGCGGTCTTCCTCGCTGCGCAGGGGCGGGTTCATCTTGAAGCGGCCGTCCTCCTGCAGCATGCTGTCGTTCATCAGCAGGTAGTGGGGCGCTGTCTCACAGGTAACGTTGACCCCGCGTGCCTTGGCCTCGCGGATCAGCGCCACGCTCTCCTTGGTGGAGATATGACAGACGTGGTAGGCGCAGCCGATCTCCTCCACCAGCTTTAAGTCACGGGCGATGGGGCCCCATTCGCTCTCGGAGCAGATGCCCTTATGGCCATGGGCCTTGGCATACGCACCGTCGTGGATATACCCGCCGTGCAGCAGAGCATTATCCTCGCAATGGGCAACGATCATCTTGCCCAGCGCCTTGGCGCGAAGCATTGCCTCCCGCATCATCGCTTCGCTTTGCACACCGCGGCCATCATCCGAGAAGGCGATGGCATCCTTAGCCATGCCCTCCAGATCGGCAAGGGCCTCCCCCTGCTCGCCTACGGTGATAGCGCCGTAGGGATGCACCCCGATCACCGCCTGCTCGCGGATCAGCTTCAGCTGCTCCTCCAGATGCTCAACACGATCGGGAACGGGATTGAGATTCGGCATGGAGCAAACGTCGGTATAGCCGCCCGCCGCCGAGGCCAGCGTTCCGCTTGCGATGGTTTCTTTATAAGAAAAACCCGGCTCTCGCAAATGCACGTGCACATCGCAAAAACCGGGAAAAACAGCAATTTTATGATCGGTAAAATGGGAACAGAAAGCCATATCAACAGGAAGAGTGAATGCCTTTTCCTGCATCATGCCGTTCTCATATACCAATGCCTGCTCGATTTTTTTCATCCAATACTCCTTTTAAAAAAGCCCTGCCGCAATATTCGGCAAGGCTTTCATGACGCAACAAACCAAAAGCGCAGACTCTGCGCTCCTGACTGTAGACCTCGTTATGAAAATCTTGCCGATCTCACGGGATCGTCTTAAAGATCATTTATATTTTTATATATTATACTACCACATAGAAAAAATGTCAATCAATATTCCTAAAAATATCGACAAAAACCAATCGACATCCACCCTTCTTTTTTGGTATTTACGGACGAAAAAAACGGTGCGTATGCACCGTTTTATCGATCTGTTACGTTATCAAATACCACTTCACCGGGCTTAACGTAGTTTTGCTCACGCGCCACCTTCTCGATATATTCGAGATCGACCTGACCGCCGAGGACGTCGTTGAGCTGCTCATTCTGAATGGTCTGGCTGGAGACCTTCTGCTGAACCTCACCCAGCTCCGCCTTCTTCTCGCGGATCTGGCTCTGCAGCTTAATGCAGGTGAAGGTCATGTTACCGGCAACGTAGACCAAGGCCACGATCAAAAGACCCCGCACAACGGGGTTCATCTTACGGGAGTGCTTTGCCTTCCCGACCGACTTGCTTTTTTTGATGGACTTTTCCTTGCTTTTCACGCAGCCGTTTGCTCCTTCCAAAGTGATACAGTCTAATTCTACACCATTCTTTCAAAAAAATAAAGGGTTTTTTTGAAAATTTCAAAAAAAGTTTCAAATTTCTGCTCAAAAGCCGCAAAAATCGCGCCAAAGCCCGCGCCGACATCCCGATCAACGAACCGAGTGTCAGGCGGTAGATCAAAAATCCGAGCCCCTGCCCCACCAGCAAAAACAGCCGCACCTGCCCGTAATAGATTCTGCTGAATACGTAGGCGGTGGCAACGGCGGCGATAAAGCAAAAGAGCAGATCCTCCAAAAAGACCAAAAACCACGGATTTTTACGGCGCAGGATCCGCAGGATGCGGAAGGCATCGAATACCGCACCCAGCGCACCCCCCAGCACCGCCGACCAAAGAAAGGCGATCGCCTGCTCGGAAAAATAGGTTTCCATCAGCGGAACAGCCCTTTGAACAGTCCGCCGTTCTTATCCTTCAAATCGGCATAGTGCAAGCCGTCCACCGCACCCTCGACGATGATCTCTCCGCTCTCCACATTGAGGTGGTTGATATGCAGATCCTCCCCCTCCACCGTCAGCACCCCCTGATCGGTGAGGATGACCACCGTTTTTTCGTCGAAGCTGTCCACGTCCAGCACGCCGCCTGCCCGCAGCAAGCGGCGCCCCTCCAGGGATAGCTGATGATTGCCCGCCTTGCGCTCTTCTTCCATAAATATAACGCCCCCTTTTTTAATTAATCTTATGCAAAAGGAACGTGATGCATGCGGTGAAAATAAAATGCCGATTGCAAAAGCAATCGGCATTTTATCTTATGTTTAATTCAATTATGCTTCGATAGCCTCAGCGGGGCAAGCAGAAGCGCAAGCGCCGCAATCGATGCACTCATCAGCGTTGATGACGTACTTGTCGTCACCTGCTGCGATAGCGCCAACGGGGCATTCACCCTCGCAAGTACCGCAATTCAGGCAAGCGTCGGTAATTACATGTGCCATTTCAGAACACCTCCTTCTATTGGTTGACTCTATACTAACATATCGTTAAGCGCTTTTCAAGAGTTTTTTAAAAAATTTTATTCGGCAGCGGTTTCTGCGGCGGGTTCTGCCGCAGGCTTGGCATCCTTCTTGCGCTCCTCCCGATGGGGGCGGTGCCAGCGCAGCTCCTTCACGTCGAAGGAATCGAAGGTAACGGTGCCGTCCTCAGCGATAAACTTCACCTTGACCCGTCCTGCAAGGACCGCCACCTCATTGACCTGACCCTTCCCCTTGGGAGTATCGATCTGCATGCCGACCTTGGGCATCTGCTTGCCCAGCTCCTCATAGGTTTCCTGCTCATAGTTGAGGCAGCACATCAGAATGCCGCAAACGCCGCTGATCTTAACGGGATTAAGGGGCAAGCCCTGATCCTTGGCGCTCTTGATGGTCACGCGGCTGAAATCGCTCAGAAAATCATGGCAGCAGAAGGGACGGCCGCACATTCCGATGCCGCCCATCATCTTGCATTCATCCCGCACACCGATCTGCCGCAGCTCGATGCGGGTCTTAAAGACCGAAGCCAGATCCTTCACCAGATCGCGGAAATCCACTCGCCCGTCGGCGGTAAAGAAAAAGAGGATCTTGCTGCCGTCGAAGGTATATTCCACGTCCACCAGCGACATCTCCAGCTTATGCTTCTGCACCTTTTCGGCAAAGATCTCGGCGGCGCGCTTTTCCTTGGCGCGGTTGCGCTCCATCTGCCGCAGATCCACCGCATCGGCGATGCGCAGCACCGGCTTCAAGGGCTGAACAACGTCCTCATCCGCCACCGCCCGCACACCGAGGGTAACCTCGCCGCATTCGGAGCCACGCGCGGTTTCCACCACGCAATATTCCCCCGCCTTCAGCTCTAAGCCGCGGGGATCGAAATAATAAGTTTTACCGTTGTCCTTAAATCGGACACCAACGATTTTAATCAACGCAGTAATTCTCCCATCTCTGCAACGAAGCAGGCCTTCACCAAATTCTCGTTGCAATAATCACGAAGCAGCCGCTTGCTTTTCAGCGCCAGATCGGCCATACCGTAAAGCTGCTCCAATTTCATTCTACCTAAAAAGCCCTTGATTTGCAAGATGCTTTCCAAAAAAACAATATTTTCCTCGCCGCCCCCCGTCTTATAAAGAAGGAAATCATGGCAGAGGCGGGAAAAGCTATCCAAAAAGGAAAGGAACTCCCCCTTCGGCAGGGTAGCGATCATCCGATCGGCCTCCAGCATCTTATTGCGGCAGAGCTTACCCAGCAGCCGCACACCCAGATCGCCGTAGGTCAGCAAAGTGCCGCCCTCCAGATAGGCCATCGCCAGCCCCAGATTGCCGCCCGCCGCTTTCAATAGGGTTGCCGCACGCTCCTCCTCGGGGAAGCGTTCCTTTAAGAAGGCAACGCCCTCCCGCTCGCCCACCGGCTGCATCTCCCAGATCACGCAGCGAGAGCGGATGGTCGGCAATACCGCCTCCCGCTCCGGTGCCAGCAGCAAAAAGACCACGTGGGCGGGGGGCTCTTCCAAAATCTTCAAAATCGCATTCTGGCCGTTATCGTTCAGGCTTTCGCAATGATCGATGATCATCACCTTTTTGGGTGCCTGATTGGGCAGGGTATAGGCTTCGCGCCGAAAGGCACGCACCTCATCAACGGGGATCTGCTTGCCCTCCTCCTTGGGCGCAAGCCAAAGGACGTCGGGGTGGCTGTTACGCTCCACCAAGCCGACGGTATCCTCCACCAGCTTGGCCGCAAACAGCTTGGCCAACGTTTTTTTGCCCATCCCCGCCGCACCTGCGATCAGGTAGGCATGGCTGAAGCCGCCTCGCTCCAGCTCACGGCGAATTTCTTCATTTCCGAGCAGTTTATTCATAAACACGCTCCACCGACCCGTCCACCTGCAGGGGAGATACGCGCAAAACCATGGTTTTGCCGAGGCAATCCTCCACCCCGGTCACATCAAAGAAGCTGTGGGTGGTGGCGGGGCGGCCCAGCATCGGCACCCGCTTGCCCTCCAAAGAGCCCCAAACGGTCGGTTTTTTCAACAGTAATTTCAGATCATGGAACAGATAGCGGCATCGGTCGGAAAACCGCATCAGATCCCGCCGTTCGCTTTGATAAAAGCCGTCGGCCGTACCTGCGGCTACGATGGCAACGGTGGTATCCTTTTTCAGGCGGCAGACCCCGCCGTAGCCGAGGTTATCGCCTTTTTTCAGGTTGCGCACCGCCAAAACCTCCGCCTCAAACCGCCCTGCGGGCTTCAACGGCAGATCGGTGGCGATCGGCAAGCGGCCGATCAGGGCAGAGCCTGCCCGCACCGCATCCAAGGTATAGCCGCCCTTGACCGCTGCGGTAGAATTGGCGATATGGCGCATCGGCAGGGCGATGCCCTTTTCTGCCAGCGCCGTAGTGACCGTCTCAAAACTTGCCAACTGCTCTTTGGCGGTTTCATTCGGCAGAAACGCGCTGTGCAGATGGCTGAAGATCCCGCTGACCTCCAACCCCTCCAAGGCAAAGAGGGAGGCGATCTCCTCGATCTGCTCGGGCAAAAAGCCGAAGCGACCCATGCCGGTATCGATCTTAATATGCACCCGCGCCTTTTTCCCCGCCGCCAAGGCTGCTTCGGAAAGGGCTTGGGCAAAGGCGACGTCGCCGACGGCGACGGTCAGCTCCTTTTCCAGCACCGTTTGGATATAGTCCGCGCCGCTGCCGCAGGAGAGGATCAGAATCTCCACCTCCCGCCCGCAGAGGGGCAGAGCCTCCTCCAAGCGGCTGACCGCCATCAGCTTACAGCCTGCCTCTTTCAGGATCGAAAAAAGCCCTTCGGCACCGAGGCCGTAGCCGTTGGCCTTCAAAACAGGGATCACCGCAACACCCGCCCGCTCACAGAGCAGGCGGTAGTTATGGAGAATATTCTCTTTTTCAACGACTAATCTTGCCATTTATTTACCTTTATTCTTAAGCTTAAAGAGGATCATGCTGAGCTTGCGGTACATCTTACTGCCCCACTTGGACCAGGAGAGCATCAGCTTATTATAGACCAGATCCATCTCGCCGACAAATTCGGTGAACTCGCCGTTAAAGCCCTTCTTAAAGCGATAGAGACCGTAGAGGGGGTTGTCCTCGCTCAGGTCGCCCGAAACACCGCGGAAGTCGTAGACCCGCGCACCGCGCTCGATCGCCCATTTGATCATCTCCCACTGGAGCAGATAGTTGGGCATATAGTTGCGATGCTCATTGGAGGATGCGCCGTAGAGATACCAAACCTTATCGCCATAGCCGATGGCGAGGGTACCTGCAATGGCCACACCGTCCAGATAGGCCATATAAAGGCGGGCGTGCTCACCCAGCTCCCGCATCATGCGGCGGAAATACTCCTCGGTGCGAACACCGAAATTATCCCGCATACCGGTGGTAACCATGATCCGATGGAAATCAGGCAGCGCCTCTTCCCCGCAGAGCTTGACCTCCACGCCCTTTTTGATGGCAACGCGGATATTATAGCGGGTCTTTTGATGGAAGGAGGCCATAACGGCGTCCTCGTCCCGCCCATCAAGATACAAGCGGAACACAAAGCGGGGCTGGATGCCCTCAAAGTTCTTGGAGCGATTGGGCTCGGTGAACCCAAGCTTACGGCAGATGGCACGGTACTCCTCATCTTCCACCGAAACGTCGCTATCCATCTTCAGCGAGCAGGCATGATACTTCTTGCCCACCTCCCCTGCCGCCTTAACCAGGCGGGTCATCATCTCTTCGTCGTGAATATCGCAAACGGGACCGCGGCAGGAATACATGATCGACGTGCCCGGCACCTTACGGATCAAAAGACCCATTGCGCCTGCGATCTCCCCTGCTTCGTTGCGCTCGATCACCGCTTCAAAGGCCCACTCGGTCTTGAGCCGTGCCCATTCGGTGGACTGCGCAAAATGCCCCTTCGGATGTTTTTGCAAAAATGCTTCATATTCTGCCACAGCGGCAGCGTTCTTCAGATCCAGTAATTCCACGAATACCTGTCTCCTTTAAATTATTGTTTTTCATCTTAGTATAACACTTTTTCTTGGGAATGTAAACCAAAATTAAAAAATACCTTTGCATTTTGTCAAAAATGGTATATAATATAGAAAAAATGAAAAGGAGATTTTTAAAAATGATTACAAAAGATACCATTATTGCCGAAGTTCTGGATCAGTATCCTGATACCGCCGAGCTCTTTTTGGAGATCGGTATGCACTGCCTCCATTGCCCCTCTGCCCGCGGCGAGAGCATCGAGCAGGCTTGCATGGTACACGGCGTTAACGCCGACGAGCTGATCGCCAAGATCAACGCAAAAATCGCAAAATAACCGTAGGGGACGATGCCCACATCGTCCCTCTACTTTTTTATCGAGGTTTAATATGAAATTCGGATTTGTTTTGGAGGGCGGCGCCATGCGCGCCATCTATACCGCAGGGGTTTTGGACGTTTTATATGAAGCAGGCATCCGCCCCGACGGTCTGATCGGCACCTCGGCGGGCGCCATTCACGGCTGCAGCTTTCGCTCCGGTCAGCCGGGGCGCAGCATTCGCTACTACAAGAAATATTGCAAGGATCGGCGGTTTATGAGCTTTTGGTCGCTGCTGACCACCGGCAGCATCGTGGGCGAAAAGTTCTGCTACTATGATTTGCCCGAGCGGCTGGACCCCTTCGACAACGAAGCCTTCAAGGCCGCCACCGATATGGAATACTACATCACCTGCACCGAGCTGGAAAGCGGCAAGGCGGTTTACAAAAAGACCGACGATCTCAATGCCGACATCCGCTGGATGCTGGCGGGCGCTTCGATGCCCTACGTATCCAAGAAGGTCAAATTAGAGGGCAAGACCTATCTCGACGGCGGGGTTGCCGATAGCATTCCCATCGAAGCCTTCCGTCAAATGGGATTTGAACGCAATTTGGTGGTTTTGACCCAGCCTGCAGGCTATCAAAAGAAGCCTCAAAACCCCAAAATGGCAAAGCTTTTCTACCGCAAATACCCAAGCTTCGTGCAAGCGCTGATCGAGCGGCACAACAACTATAATGCCACCCTCAAGCGGTTGGAAGAATTGGAGCAAGCGGGCGAGGTTTTGATCCTGCGCCCCTCCAAGGATCTGGGGATCAAGCGGATCGAAAAGGATCCCGCACGGATCGAGCTGCAATATCAGCTCGGTCGCAGCGATGCGGAGGCGATGCTGGATCGGCTGAAGGCATGGCTCGCCAAAGAATCATAACAGCTTTTCTCCGTGGTCGTAAAGCAGGCCGTTGATCTCCATCACGCTGCGACCGTTCAGGATACCGCTGATCAGAATACTATCGCGCCGCGAGCGGGCATAGAGCGGGGCCTCCCCCGCATATTTCAGCGCCTGATCGGTTTCCTCCGCATTCAAGCCGATCCCGATACAAAGGGCGATCAGCTTATCCCGCGAGGGAAGCCGACTGCCCGAGAAAAGCTGATAGCCATAAATCTCGTTGATCTCCGCCCGCTTGAGAACGTGGGATTTTTTCAGCCCGCGCTCTGCGCAGATTCGATCCAGATAAGCGCCGATCCCATCCCGCACCAGATGCGGCTCATTTTCCTTCAGATATCGATCCAGATTGCAATCGGCTTTCAGATCGCTCAAAAGATCATCGGTCTTTTTCTTCAACATCAGCATCCACCCCTTTTTAAAAAGGGTATCACATCTTTTTTAAATTTTCAATAGGTGAACAGCATGAATTGGTTAGAGCAGGCATTACAATCGGAATACGACGTTGTATCGATCCTGAACGACCGGATGGTGCGGCTGCGCCATCGGGATCTGCAGCAGGATCTTTTAAAAATCCGCACCAGCGGGGATGCGGCGGTTTACCGCGCCCTGATGCGCATATCCCATCCCAACCTTGCCCGCATCTACGATATTTTTGAGGATGGCGAGGAGCTGCTGCTTTTGGAGGAGTATATCGACGGCACCACCGTTTCCGATCTGCTGACCGCAGGGCTTTACACCGAGGAGGGGGTGCGCACCGTGTGCGCCGCCCTCTGCGACGGCCTCTATGCGCTTCACACCGTCGGCATCATCCACCGCGATATCAAGCCCGAGAATATCATGATCGAAGGCGGCGGGCGGGTGGTTCTGATCGACTACGATGCTGCCCGCATCTTCAAGAGCGGCCGCTCGCAGGACACCCGCATTTTAGGCACAGCAGGCTACGCCGCACCGGAGCAGTTCGGTATCGCCCAGACCGATGAGCGCTCCGATATCTATTCGCTGGGCATCCTGATGAACGTGATGCTGACAGGCTGCCACCCCTCCTCACGGCTGTATAACGGGAAGCTGCGCAAGGTTATTGAACGCTGCACCCACATCGATCCCGCCGCCCGCTTCCGTGATACTGCGGAATTAAAGAAATATTTATAAAAACTAAGCAGGCTGCTTAGTACAAAAACGCCCTATGTTGCTATAATACGACATAGGGCGTTTATATTTTTGCCTTAATTTCAAAAAAGGAGTATTGTTATGAAAAAAACAGTTGCGTTCTTGCTTTGCGCACTGCTCTGCTTTGCACTTGTCGGCTGCAGCGGAAGCGGGCCCATCGACGTTGTGAAAAACGGTTGCATTGCGGAATTCCCCGATAAGCCGATCGCCGAGGCCTTTACCGATGCCTTTGAGGAAATGGGCGCCGACGTAGAGGAGGAATGGGAGGTTGTTTCCGAGGGTGAATCGATCGAAGTGCAGTGTGTTTACACCACCGACTTCGACGGCGAAGAGCAAACCATGAAGGTGAGCTATCTGCTGGATCCCGAGACCGAGGAGTTTTTCATCTTCTTCATCGATAACAACGGTGAAATGCTCGCCACCTCTGCGCAGATCAATGCATTTCTTTCCGCTAACATTTTCTAAAAAAAGAGACTACAGGTCTCTTTTTTTTCGCTCCGATTTATGATATAATGATGAAAAAGGAGGATCGAACCATGAAGCAATGCATCCACTGCGGCAATCCGCTGGATGAGCAGGCCAATTTCTGCCCCTACTGCATGAAAACGCAGCAAGCGGCCGCGCCCGCTCCGCAGATTCAACCGAAAAAATCGCTCAAATGGGTTTGGTTCACCGTCCCGACTGCGCTCTTACTGATCGGCGGGATCCTTGCCGCCTTTTTCTTGCTGCCGCCGAAGGAGCAAGAAGCAACGCCCGAGCCGCCCGAGCAAACAGAAACGGCACCCGACAATACGCCGAAGCCTCCCGCCGAGGAGCAGACCGAGGTGCCCACTCTGCAGACCAACCAAAGCGCCTACGATATCCATGCGCAATTCGGCACGCTTCTGGGCAAGAATTATGAGGAGGTGCGTAGCTTTTTCGGCACAGAAACCGCCCCCTCTACCGTCGACCGCTTCACCGAGCTGGAAACCCATTATTTTCACGGGATCGAAATCACCGTTCTGCCTGCCGACGGTACGATTTATGCCTATACCATCGACTACACCCAAGCCGATCCGCCCCACCGCTACAACTACCGCGGTATCGACAGTACCGCCTCCTACGGCGACGTGATCGAGCTGCTCGGCCTCCCCTCCGACGACAGTAACTATCCCTACGACGTCACCTACGCCATGGAGCAAGGATATCTCCGCGTCTTTTTGGGGCGAGAGCTGAAGGTTGAAAAGCTCTTTTTCCTGTTTCCGTACGAATAAAAATCACCTCGAAGGAAATACTTTCTTCGAGGTGATTTTTTTGAAGATGACGAACCCGGAATATAATGCCTATCTAAAGAAAAAGACCCCCGACTCCCCCATCCTCAAGGATTGCACCTTTGCCTTTTTGGTGGGCGGCGGCATCTGCTGTATCGGGCAGGGGATCTCCGACCTCTTAAATATTTGGCTTTTCCGCGACGAGGTGCGGCTGTGGCTGCCCATCTGCATGATATTTCTCGGCGCGCTCTTTACCGCCATCGGGGTTTACGATAAGCTGGCAAAGCACGCGGGCGGCGGCACCATCATCCCCATCACCGGCTTTGCCAACTCCATCGCCAGCGCCGCCATTGAATTTAAGCATGAGGGCTTTGTCCTCGGCCTCGGCGCCAAGATTTTTCAAATCGCCGGGCCTGTCATCGCTTACGGCACGGTTGCGAGTGTGGTGTATGGGATTATTTATTGGGTAACAACTTTATTCTAACGGGCGGATGTTGGCATCCGCCCCTACACGACATAATGCAAATATTCGTAGGGGTCGATGCCCACATCGACCCACACAAAAGGCTTGACCGATTGGTCAAGCCTTTTGTGTTAGAATACTATCCCACCGCTACATTGGGTAATCCCATGGTTCTCATTTTTTCTGCAACCGAGGCAACCTGTTCGGTAGCGGGAACCGGGATGTCCGGCATCGGATAGGAAAGTCCAAGACAGTTGTATTTTCTGTCTGCGTAATTGTGATAGGGCAAAATGCGCAATATTTTCATGTTTTTTAGCTGTTTCACAAAGGTAGCGATAGCCTCCCACTCACCGTCATTCATGGTGGGCACATAGGGGTAGCGGATCTCGAAGGGTTTACCGGCGGAGTCCACATATAAGATGTTTTCCAATATGTTTTTATTGGAAACTCCGGTGCACCGGATGTGTACTTTCTCATCCATTGCTTTGATGTCAAAAAGGAAGGTATCCACATAGGGCAAAACCGCATCAATTGCAGCACGGTTTACGGCGGCGGAGGTATCAATTGCAATATTGATATCCCTTTCTTTTAAACGCTTTGCAATCTCTACACATAGTTCCGCCTGTATCAACGGCTCTCCGCCGGAGAAGGTCACACCGCCGCCACTGTTTTTCATAAAGATCTCATCTTTAAACAGTTCTTCAGTTATCTCCTCCGGGCCGAGGTCAATCCCCGCAGTCTCAAATGCTTTTTGGGGACAGACGGTTTCACACTTCCCGCAAAGAGTGCAATTCTCTCTTACGAAAACATGTTTGCTGTTTTCAATGATATTTGCATCGCATAGTTTGGTGCAGCGCATGCAATCCATACAAAGCCTTGCATCGTACATTTTTTCCATTTTGTGCGAAAGAGATTCGGGATTATGGCACCATTTGCAGCGCAAAGGACATCCTTTGAAAAACAACGTGGTTCTGATGCCGTCACCGTCGTGGATCTCAAAGCGCTTAAACGACAAGATTCTTGCTTTCTTTTCCATAGTTTCTCCTTTGGTCTACTGCGCAGATTGGCATCTTCTGATGAAATCATCCTGCTTTTTTTTGGTCATTTTTACAAAATACTCGTTCCAACCGCACACCCGAACCTGCAAAGTGGAATAGCGTTCAGGATCTTTTTGTGCGTCATACAGGTCTTCCAACCCGAATACGTTTCCTTGCAAGACCATTCCTCCGCAGGCAAAGTAAGTACGTGCAAGGGCAGAAAAGGCTGCCATTCCCCGTTCCCCCTCCACAGCAGATGGATGAATGATAAAATCAAAAACTGCAGCATTGACCAAATTGGCAGTATCAATTCCCAATACGCTATGCATTGCAGCAGTGATACCCTGCCGCTCCATTCCTGCAACACTGCACATATTTTTGGAAAACATTGCTCTTGCGCGTCTTCCGTCGGGGGTAGCGGCCACGTATGCGGCGTGGTCAACACAGTGCATTACAGAGTCGGCACCGAGGCGGTATACCCCGCCGATCTTATTCTTTCTTCCAACGATCAAAGCGGCTAGATGGGCGTATATATCACGTGCCAGACCGTCCGGCTCGGTCAAACCGTTTCCGTATCGGTTTTTCTCGTTCAGTATTTCGTTTCGCAGATCTTCGCCACCTTGCCAGTCATTTTGTAACAGCTTGCGGAATTCATGAAGGGTGAGCCTTTTTTCGTCATATACATATTTTTTGATGATCAGAAGGGAGTCGACCGTGGTGCCGATGCCACACAATTTTAAGGAGGTGTTAGAATACACCGCACCTTGATTATAAATATCCCGACACTTCGCGATGCATGAGGCGAATGTTCCGGAATATAGCGGAGATGGATTTATCAGGTGCATGTATTCAGATTCCAAATCTATTGCACGGATGGTATTGTTTACAATGGTATCAAGCTGCACCAAAAACCGCCCATAGAATTCCTCATATGTGTCCGGATCGGTGCTATAGAGTGTTCCGCCATCTTTCCCCGTCAGCATATCCACACCATTATTGACAGCTAACTCCACCGCCTTGGGTATGCTGATCCAGGAACAGCAGATCAAAGGTTCTTCCAAGCCCATTAGAGTTGGCTCATAGCACCCCTGAGGAACATAATGCTGCGATATTTCTCTGTCGATTCCAATTTTTTCGTATGCATTCCATACCGCTTCATCCGATATCAGATTGATACTGCTGGTTCCGTTTCGTATCATTTCTAAAATCTGGCGAAGCAGGTCCTCGGGCATGTTTTTGTGATAACGAACGTGGATTTTGGGATTGGTTATCTTTAACTCGCTGTATACCTCAAGGATCAGCTTGGTCAATGCGGATGAAATGCAGTTTCCGTCTTTATCTGCACCGCCAAGCCCAAAGGGTTGCCCCGCCCAACGGTCAGCAGCACTGTATTTGTTGAGGAAATACCTGAATAATTCGCGCACTTCTTCTTCGGTAAAACGACCGTTTTCCAAATCAGCAAGATAGAGCGGCTCATACAAGCGGTCAATGAGACCGAAAGAACGGGCATTTTCAAGCCCTACCTCATAGACCATCATATATAGATCGGTGAGCGTCATAGCCTGATATATGGTACGTGGTTCGTGCATCGTCAACTCGTTGATACACGCAGAAAACATATATGCCGCAGGGTATTTTAAGGAATTCTCGTGGATACGGTGCAACAAACGCATAATAGCGGAATAAACAATGATTACTGACTCAATGAAGTCCTTTTGCTCTTGCGCGGCATCCGGATTCTGCAGCAGTTCAGCCTTTCGCACCTTTGCTCTTTCCAGCAGACCGGGAAAACCAAGATCTTGGATGTCGTTCCAGTTGGGGAGGGTGTGGTGATAGTCAATACACGGCCTGCAGCCCCATTCGAGAGCGCTTTTTTGCAGAGCCAACGCCTCCGGAGCCTGCTTGGAAAGAATGTGTGTTTTGAAAATCTCCGTATATTTTTTCAGAAGCCGGTGGTGATTGATCTTAACAGCAAAGGGATTTAGAGGGTTGATCTCGATTTGGACATGATCGTAAAGATAAGAAAATAATTCTGCACGCAAAAGTGTGGTGGGAACTGAATCTTTTTTTCCCTCATAGAGCTGCTGAAGACCTGCCTCAAGCGCATCGGGATTCAAACCGGTAGTAGTGTCAAAATGGGGACGCTCGAATTCGTGATCAAGTGATTCCCGATTTTTATAAAAATCTAATCCAAGCATACAATTACCTCCGTGCTTGTATAAAACAGCCATTCATTAAGAACAGGTTTTTGCTGTCAATTTCAATTATATAAAAATATTTCTTGATGTAAATGCAGATATCCATCAAACAGATGTACAAATCAGTCATTGACTTTGAAACATCGAGAACTTATAATAGAAGCTGGAGAGGGATGATTCTTGGATGAATTACGATTTAAATATTATATCGATAGAGAATGTGTTTTACCGAGATGAAAACAAATGGGCAAGAAATATCTGCAAAACACGGCATTATGATGCCATCGTGTTTTTCACCGAAGGAGAAATAGAATACAATTTTCCGCAGAAAACAGTGGTAGCAAAAAAAGGAGATATTTTGCTCCTTCCCGGAAATCTTCCATACAGTGGTAAGCGGAACTTGGAGTATTGCTCCTACTATGTGATAGATTTCTTATGTTCTGATGAAAAACAATTTGAACATTTTGGCGCACCATGTTCGTTTCCTGTTGCAAACTATCAAAAGGTCTTACAACAGTTTGAGAGTGCTTTGCGTTTATGGAATCGCTCGCCCATTGACACAATGATCGGGCTGAAGGGATATCTCTATTCTTTGCTGAGAGAACGCTTTTTTCAAAAAGCGGAGAGCGACAGTCAACCAGCCCAAAATGATATCCTGCAATATATTGAAGGAAATTTATTCAACCCGACCCTCAGTGTTATGAAAATATGCAAAGAACTGTATATTTCGGACTCACAGCTGCGAAGAACAATCCATAAATTTACAGGAGTATCACCCAATGAATATATTACGCTACAGAGAGTTAATAAAGCAAAAGTAATGCTATCCATAAGTGACGAAAGCATAAAGGATATTTCTTGTGCCTGTGGCTTTGCATCACCATTTTATTTTTCCAGAGTTTTTTCAAAGGTCACGGGAATGTCGCCATCCGCATACAGAGCGCACACCACCGACTAAAAGCTACGCAAAAACTAATGGGTCCTACTTGACCGCAAGCAGAGGGCTTCGTCCTCGACCTCGGCGCAAAAATGTTCACCATCGCCGGGCCTGCCATCGCTTACGGCACGGTTGCTTCGGTTGTATACGGCTTAATCTATTGGATTGCAACTTTATTCTAACGCAAAAGGCTTGACCGATTAGGTCAAGCCTTTTTATGTTTGTTTGCGGTATTCCGAGGGAGTCGTTCCGGATATATTACGAAAAGTGCGGATAAAGGTTGACATATTTTCAAAGCCCGATTGGTAGCACGCTTCGCTGATGGAGCATCCTTGCTCAATCAAGCTCTGACTATAAGCGATTTGTCGCGCCTTTATATAGTTTGAAACAGTGGTATTAAAATACTGACGAAAAAGCCGTGATACATATTCGCGGCTGTAAAAGAAATGATCCGCCACCTCCTTGACGGAAGAAATTTCAATGAAATTTTGCTCGATATATTGCTTAATGGCACGAAGATTTTCCGGCAAGGTAGACTCATGATCTTGGAGGATCGAATTGCTTTCGTTGATTAAAAAGAAGATCTGCAGAACCAAGCCTTTGGCAAGAGCTTGATAATTGGGTTTTGCCTCCTGCTCTAACGCTTGGGAAAGCTGATGCAAAAGCGTAAAGATCATCGAACGATTTTTATCAAGAGGAGAAAATACAGCAATTCCCTTTGAGGCCTCTTTCAAAAAACCAACCAAAGCTCCGCATCCAAAACCATCAAGTGCATCGGGATATAAATAGAAAACATGACGTTTATAATTGGTTTCTTCACACCCGATTTTAGACATATGAAACATTCCGGGTGAAATGAGCAAAATATCCCCAATTTTTGGATGAACACAGGTTGACTCACAGATATAATCTATATTTCCCTCCTCGAGAATGACAAGCTCATAGTAATTATGATAATGAAGGCTGGACGGAAAGGTATTAGAATTATAAAGTGTGGAGCGATAGGAATAAAAAAGAGAATCGCCCAAATCATGATCCTGCCAATTGATCACCTGCTTAATATTCTCCCCATTGCTTTGTTTATAGTAGCTTGACTTTTTCATCCGCTCACCTCCGGATATCACAAATTCATAAATTTATATCACATTGTCGGTAGATTTTCAATTTTTGGAACTATATACTTGATTATAGGACAATTGAATCGAATTTTCAACATTTAATTTAAAAAGGAGAAAAACCATGCTAAAAACAAAACTACACCAGGCAGATATCTGCGTTATCGGCGGAGGAATCGGCGGTATGTTTACTGCTATCAGCGCCGCGCGGCACGGAGCGAAGGTGGTGCTGATGCAGGATCGTCCTGTATTGGGCGGAAATGCCAGCAGCGAGATTCGGATGTGGATCTCCGGGGCGGGAACGCGCGTGCGCGATCTGCAGGAAACGGGCATTATGGAGGAGCTTCTTTTAGAGAATATGCACCGCAATCCCACCCGCAATTTCACCGCTTGGGACGCCCTACTTTACGAAAAGGTGCGCTTTGAGGAAAATATCGAACTTTTGCTCAACTGCGCCTGCTGCGAAGCAATGGCTGAAAACGGACACATTTCATCAGTTAAGGGCTTTCAGCTTACCACCTACACTTGGCATGAAGTTATGGCTAAAATATTCGTGGATAGTTCGGGAGATAGCATCCTTGCGCCGTTAGTCGGTGCAGAATTTAAGGTGGGTCGAGAAGCCAAAAGCGAATATCTCGAAGAATTTGGTCTTGAGAATGCCGATAATCATACCATGGGAATGAGCATTATGATGCAGTGCCGCGAAACCGATCATCCCATTTCCTATACGCCGCCCGCTTGGGCCTATGATTTTCCCGATGATGATGCGATGAACAATAAGCCCCACAACCTCTATGCCATCAACACCAACTTCTACTGGATCGAATTGGGCGGCATGCAAAACAGCATCGATGATACAGAGGAAATCAAGGATGAATTGCTGAAAATTGCGTTTGGCGTTTGGGATCATATCAAAAACCACGGTGATCACGGCGCCGAAAACTGGGAGCTGGAATGGGTTGGTTTTTTGCCCGGCAAGCGAGAAAGCCGCAGGTACATAGGCGATTATGTGCTGACCCAGCACGATGTGGAAAATTGCACACCCTTTGATGATGTGGTGGCTTATGGCGGATGGCAGATCGACAATCACCTGCCCGGAGGCTTCCATATGGATGCCAAGGGCGGTGCCCATCTGCAAAAGCGCAGACTCAGCGAGCCGTATCCCATTCCGCTTCGTTCCCTATATTCCAAGAATATTGATAATTTGATGTTTGCTGGACGGAATATCAGTGCAAGTCATATAGCATTCAGCTCGACACGTGTTATGGGAACAATCGGCGTGATTGGTCAAGCTGTAGGAACTGCGGCTGCGATTGCGGCAAAAAACGACCTATTGCCGAGGGAAGCTGCACAGAAAAAGATTCGACAGATTCAAGATGCATTGTTAGAGGATGATTGCTTTCTACCCGGATTACGCCGTAAACCGTCGAAATTAGCAAGAACAGCGAACCTCACCTGTGATTACGGAGAATGCTCTAATCTTCTCAACGGTATTGATCGTCGAATTTGGGGCAATGATAACGGATATTTCGGCAAAACAAATAAAGCGATTACCTATAGTTTTGAGAAACCGGAGTTAGTGAATGGCGTTCGTTTAGTGTTGGACAGCGATTTGGATAGAGAATATACCGAAGGTAACCCTGACGGATTGCATACCTCTGCGGTACTCTTTTTTCCGACAAGCCACGACAACACCAAATTTGGTTTTCCGAAATGCCTGATCAAACACTATAAAATTGAGATTTTAGATGAAAACAACCAATGGACTACTGCTTTGGAGATCGAAGATAATCATCAACGATTTATAAAACACACATTAAATAAAATGGTAAAAGCAGTACGTTTCATCCCGCTCAGCACCTACCACAGCGAGACAAAGACCGAAGATTACGGAAGTTCAACGGCACATATCTTCAATTTTGAAGTATATTGATTGTTATCAAATGGGTCCTACTTGACCACAAGCAGAAGGGTTCATCCTCGGCCTCGGCGCCAAGATTTTTCAAATCGCCGGGCCTGTCATCGCTTACGGCACGGTTGCTTCGGTTGTATACGGCTTAATCTATTGGATTACAACTTTATTCTAACGCAAAAGGCTTGACCGATTAGGTCAAGCCTTTTGCACCTTTAAAGCGTTCGTGCAATAGAATACTATTCGATATCAATGAGCCAATGAGCAATATTAGCTTTTGCATTATCATAAGAAACTGAACTTTGTATAAGTACTCTTTGCCCACCGTCTTTTGTATCAAGCACAATGTTATTGGAATAATAAGCTTTACGACCTTCTGTTTCACAAAGATATCTGCCTTCATCCCAGTGAACGCCGTCGTAACTTGTATAAAGCACAAAATAGAATGGTAACTCATCGGTTTCGCAACCCGACCTACCGTGAAGCAAATATCCGCCTTTCACTTTAGCTACCTGTGGATTCCGAATACGCTTTTGACAGAAGCTCTTACCGGTTTCGTTCCAAGTCAAACCCATATCCGGACTAATGCAATAATCAAGATTATACTCGTCGCCCTTATTGTAAACGTAACAAATTAACGCCCCATCCTCACGCACAACCATGTTTCCATAAGCTCGATTTATGGGTTCTATTGGAAGCTTGTTACGAAGGGTGAACGTTTTTCCGCCATCCGTGCTTTGATAAATGTAATGCTTGTGTTCTTCTTTTTTACCAAGCCAGTCGGGTGCGGCGTGGAACAGAACATATATTACTCCATCGCACACGACTGCGTCGTATATTCTGCCGCATTTTTCGAAAGCCTGAAAGGGCTCACTCCAGTTTTCGCCGCCATCGTTACTGATAACAACGGTTGGTTCTAAATAAGGCTCCCAGCCGTTTGGATTTGTACATCTTGTGCAAAAGGCAATAATTTCATTCTCCTTTGTTGACACTGCTTTTTCACAACTAACCGTAAACGGTTGATTTATAAAGGAGTCCCAGGAATAGGGAAATATCTTAGCATCCTCCCAACTTTTGCCGCCATCGTGTGACCTTCTGCACTCCAACCAGCCAAACCCATTGTGTCCGCCGTTCCTTGTTGCTGAACAGTTAGAATAAATGGACATGATGCTGCCTTTTTTATACTCAACCAATGCGTGACTTAAATGTCCACTTCGTTGCTTCTCTTGATGGTTTATATAGAGAAGCCCCATGTTCGGTAAATTTTCAGGCGTTATTTTGAAATTAATAAACATCTTGTTTTCTCCTTAATTTATTTTTTCAGTGTAGTGTATACACGATCCTTTTAACGTAAAATTCAAAATAAACACAGATCTGCTGAAACATTCTCATCATTTGAATATTCATATATTTTTATAATGCCGCTGCTTGATGCTTGTTCTGCCTGCCAATCATCAATAATTTCCACATGGGCAGACGATATCTTTTTCAGTATCACCGCTATCGCTTGTTTTATCTCTTTTTGTCCGCCGACAATAATACGCTTTGGATTTTTACGCAGGATTTGTTCGACCTCATTACACAAAACAACTCCCATAAAAAAACTATAGAGTTCAGTTTTATTTTGCGTGAATAGTTTATCCAGAATTCTTACTTTAAATAAAGAGGCGTTGATACCGTTTTCTTTGCAAACAACATAACCCTTCAGTAAAAATTCATCGTTTAGCTTTGTGTTTTTAAGACTAAGAGAATCCTTTAAAATAGTATTTTGACAGAGGGAAGATATGAATTCTCCTGTGAGTGTTGTTTCAAACTTGATAATTCTTTGATTTGTGTCAGCAATAATGATTTTTGAATGTGATCCGGGCAGAATGTAAATGCCTTCGCCCCTGAAAAGACCTATAAACTCAGTTTCTTCGCCTCGCATAATATCGCTGTGTTCAAAACTTTCACAAAGGTTTTTTACTCCCGGCACAAAAACAAAGGGTATTGGAGAAATTTCTGTTATTATTGTTTCGTATAAACTGTTATGCAATTCCTCAATTCCAACAGGAGCAGTGATATATGGAAGATTTACCAGTCCATACTCACCGGTGATCATACCCGATGCCAAAATTTTCTCGATTTTTGATTCGGGCATGCTGTTGTTTTTAAGAATGGTATCAATACCTTGTTTAATGGTTTGAATCAAAATTTCCTTGTCATCTATTCCTTTTTTGGCACCTATATGGAACGTAAGCCTGTCAACAGTGTCATTTTTTACCACAAGGCTGATTCTTGTATTTGATGTTCCACCGTCTATCGTTATGTAATTAGCCATCTTTTATCACCGCCGTATAACTTTGAGCAAGCTTGGTTATTGCTGCCCAATCATCATTCTCTATCAGTGTTTTGTTGATCATGTTGGAACCAATTCCAAATCCGCTTATGCAGGAATTTAAATAGCCTTTCATATTTTCCGGGGAGATTCCTCCCACAGCAAGAAAATCTATATGCGAGAGTGGCGCGGTAACGGCCTTAAAATAATCAACCCCCAGATTGTTTATCGGAAATAGCTTGACAAAATCCGCGCCATATTGTTTTGCGGCCAATGCTTCGGAAGGGGTGAGGGCTCCCGAAATGGAAACCATTCCTCTTCTTTTCGTTGCTTTAATAATTCTTTTGTCCGTATTAGGCGAAATAATAAATTCTCCGCCTGCCTTTTTGGTGTAGGCAATTTGCTTTTTGGTTATTACCGTTCCGGCTCCGATGGAAAGCTTACCTTGAAAATACGAAGCGAGTCTTTTTATCTGCGCGGCCGTTTGCTTATCCGATACTTTTGCGTTTGCGCTGTAAGTTACTTCCACCATTCGGATTTCACCATCATACAGCGCTTGACATAGCGGAATAAGCTTTTCTTCGTTTACATTGCGTATGATTGCAATTATTTTATGTTCTTTGATTTTGGAAATTATTTCTACTGTATTATTGCGTTTCATTTCATCCACCCCTGCTTATAATACCTCTCAAAAGAATCAATTTAAATAGCGATTTTTGCTATTAATATTGACATTTCTGCAAAAGTAGATATAATTTTCTTGGTGATTATATGGTAGAAAACTTTAAATACTATCTAAAAGACGCGGATATCATTTTTAAATATGCTGTGGGTCCCACTGAAGAAAAAACGAAAGAGTTTCACTGTTTCAATGAAATTATTTTGTTTTTAGGCGGCGATGCGGATTTTATCAGCGAAAACATTCACGCAAAGTTATTACCTAACACATTGATTCTGATACCAAAAGAAACCTATCATCAGGTTATTATCAACGGTGATATGGAAAATTATCATCGTTGCATATTTCAATTCCCGGACATGTTGGATATAACGATTCATAGATCCGGTAAAATATTTATGGCAGAGTACGATATGGATTTCGTTTTCATGTTTGAAAAGCTGATTAAGATCGCTAAAAATCCGAGTTCAAATGCGAAAGTGCAGCTTCGTGCCCTGTTGTCATTGATTTTATGCGAAATATCTGTCAAATGTACTGATAATTCCACGCAAAATAGACAAAGTGATTTGATAGTATCTGTTATAGAGTATATAAGCAAAAATTCGAGCAAGGAGATATCTGTGCATTCTATCGCAAAGGCGGCAAATATTTCCCCATCCTCTCTTGCGCATATCTTTAAAAAGGAAATGAATATTTCGATTTATCAGTATATACTTAAAAAAAGACTCATACTTGCACATCACAAAATCACTGAAGGAGAATTAGCTTCAGTCGCTGCTTTAGAGTGTGGTTTTAATGATTATTCCGGTTTTTACAAACAATACAGAAAACTATTCAATCAGTCTCCTTCTAAAAAAGAGGACCACCGTACTGAACACAACCAAACAATAACAAACCTAGGGTGACCACAAGCAGAGGGCCGGATCCTCGGCCTCGGCGCCAAGCTGTATGCCATAGCCGTCTCTATTATCGCCTATGGTGTTCTAAGGTAGGGGCGGCAACCTGCCGCCCGAAAAATATCAGGCAATGAAAACGGGCGGCTGATAGCCGCCCCTACGTTCCAATCACACCAAGATATTGGTAGGGGGACGATGCCCACACCGCCCCGCAAAAAGGCTCGCCAAACGGCGAGCCTTTTTATCATTTTAATACAGTTTTAACGACTCCTTACGCTTCCCCAATCAAGCTCAGTTCAAAGCGATAGAGCACCGTAGCGAGTTGTGCACGGGAGGCATTCCCCTGAGGCGCCAAAGTTTCCTCGTCCAGACCGTTCATGATATTCCAATCCACCGCCCATTCCAAGGCAGGAACAGCCCAAACGCTCACATCATCTTTATCGGCAAATCGGTCGGGAAGCTCCGAAGTCGTTCCATTCAAACCGTAATATTCTGCCATACGGAAGAGAAATGCCGCCAATTCTTCACGGGTAGCAGGCTGATCGGGCCGGAAAGAGCCGTCATCATAGCCGTTTACAATACCGCAGTCCACAGCCCAGTTCACTGCATCAGTGTACCAAGCATCAGCGGGAACATCGGAAAAATCATTTTGGAATTCCACTTGCCGTTCGCCGGCCATGCGGTAAAGCGTGGTCACGATCATGGCGCGGGTAGCAGCGGTATCGGCCTCAAAAGCGGTTTGGCTCATCCCCTGCATTATGTTTCTTTCAAGGCAATGTTCAATGCCGTCGTGATACCATGCTTTGGCATTCAGATCGTCAAATTCGCGCAGAATGCAATTTTGGCTGCCCACACATTTCCAAACAGCGGTATAAACCATGTCTTCGCCGTTCAGGGAAACATCATTATCATCTTCAGCTTTAAAGAACGTGCCGTTGGCATCCATCCAACCCCAAAAGAGATATCCCTCGGCGGTTGGGCCTTCTTTCGGCAAGGTGAACCGTTCACCACGGTAATAAGTGCCGTCGGCGGGGAGATTTTCAGCATCCACATCGCCGCCCGCATAGCTTACCTTATATTTATTGCCAAAAAAGAATTCTTTGCCGCTAAGATCGGTTTTTACCTGTGCTTCGGCATTTTCATCGGCTTTATAGGAGACCCCTGCAAAGTCTTCCGTATCGGCAAGAAGCCCTTGGGTTTCGCCGTAAGCAACCACATCGCCGCCCACCAATTCAAATTTCACAGGAATGGGGGTTCCGTCATCCATTTGGGAGGGCTCCATATAGATGCCGAAGCTTTCTTCACCTTCAGCATCCCCTCTGCCTTCGATCAAACCGCCTTTTACGGTAATTTCCGTAGCGCGGATCCCGTTGCTGATCATTGCTTTTTCGCCCATACCGTAAATGTTGCTGTCAACACCGTTGACGGTACCAAAGGAAAGCCCACCGCTGAACGCAGCCGTCTTCCCATCGTCGTCTTCCACCACATTGGGATCGGTGGCAATACCGCCGTAGCCATTCACCGCAGAATTTTCTGCACTCAATGTGCCGCCAAACAGACCGGCGGAAAAGAGTTTGGCTTCAGCACCGTTACCATTCACAGTGGAATCCACAATATCCAACAGATCAAAACAGCCGCCGACAGAAATATAATCGGACTTACCACCGTTCAAATTGAAAGTAGCGTTCAAAGCACCCACATTGGCAAAATAAGCATCAAAGCCGGTGCTCTCATTCACGGCAGCACTACCATAGGCAACCACTTCCGAGTTTACAAAATTAGCATTCCCGCTGCAACGGATGCCAAAGGAATCGTAGCTATCGCCGCCCGTGGCGCTGATTTCCGAGCCGCTGACATCCATGCTCACCGCATCAATAGCAATAGACTTTGGATTGGTATTTTCCGCATAGGCAACCTTGTCGCACCTCGCGTTGATATCGCTGTTTTTTATCACCAGGTCATTGGCTTTGATGGCAGCAGAAGCCACATTATCATCAGCGCCACCGAGATAGATTTGATCCATACTTTCCGTTTCCGGGAAATTAGAAGTCGTGGCTTCGATCACCGCATCTTCAAAGGTAACGGTGCCCTCTGCCACAAGACCGCGGAGATGGGGTTTGTAAGAACCTTCTCCCGTATAAGACCCGGTACCAAAGTACGTATTACCGCCCTTCATTACAAGATCATTCTTCACATAAGCCCCTTCATAGCGGCCACTGAAAAACAGTTCCGAAGTATTATTTCCTAAAATGACCAGTTCATCGGCAGCAGAATAAAGAGCATAGACACAATGGAAGTAAACATCCCCCTCGATGGTCAACTCCACATGTTTAACACCATCGGCAATAAAAAGTGCTGCCCCATCCGGAATTTTTTCATCTGTCATAGCAGCAGGATAACTGCAATGAACCGTCAAATCTTTCAGAGTCACTTTGTGGTCACCGCTGAGGATCCGAATATTATGATTATGATTACCATCACCGGTAATCACATGACCGGGACAGGTTTCGCCGCAGCTGTCGGTAAGGATCACATTGCCCTGGCTGATATCATGTTCTATCGACGCCGCCGAAGCTCCAAAGGGAACCGCCGTCATCAAAACCACAACACAAATAAACAACGGAATCTTTTTGATTTTCATAAGTAGTTCCTCCAAAAATTTTTTAAATAAAACATAACCATGTTTATATTTGCGGCCATATTATATCATATCAAAATTCCACGTGCAACAAAATCTTTACACTTTCAAAAAATCATCTTACTTCAGCAATAGCGCCACCTACACCGTCAAAAAATGACTCAGCCATGGGCACGGGAATCGCCCGACTTTCTCATTCTTTATGACAGCTACGACTCTTTTCGATAATAGGTTGGCGGGTTTCCGTAGCGAAGGCGGAATTCCCGCGTGAAATGGCCGAGGGTGGCATAGCCGCAGCGAGCGGCGATATCGGAGACCGAAAGATTGGTGGAGCCGAGCAGCAGCATTCCGTAATCCAGCTTCAGCTCCTTCAGATAGGCCTTATAGCTCTTTTGAGTCGTTTTCTTAAACAGCCTGCAAAAATAGCTTTCGCTCAGATAGAACCTCGCCGCAACGTCGGCCATCTTCGGATTCTCTCGGAAATGGCTGTTGACATACATCACTGCATTTTGGATGGGTGTTGGCTCCGTCCCTGTGCCCTCTGCCTCATTGCAACGATCCAAAAACAACAAAATCATGCATTCCAGCAGCTTTTGATTCCATGCATTGCCGCCATCCATCAAGGCATGAAGCCCGAGCAGCTTTTCCATGGCCGCTTCATCGGCATAAACCGTGCGGGTGGGCTGCGACAAAAAGCGGTGCAGCAGTTCGGAACCGATCCCATCCTCACGAAACTGAATGGAGATCAAGCGCACCCCCTCGCAGTTGCGATATTCATGGTAGTCCTTGGGGGAAAGCAGGCTCATCAGCCCGCGACGCAACGGCTTGCGCCGATTATTGCAGACCGTTTCCCCCGTGCCCTCCAAAATAATATCCAGCTCATACACGTCGTGCCAATGCATCGAAACCGCCTCGCTGATCGTTTTACATAGGTTTTGGCAGATCCCGCTTTTATGCGCGTTCCCCGCCACCATACGAATCCTCATAAAAACACCTCATCATTATTATACTGAATTTGAATAAAATGTCAAATTCTGCATTATATTGTGTCAATTTGGGGGTGTTTTACTTCCTTTGATCGAGATATAATTAAAAGCAGTAAGGGAGGAATCAAAATGTTTGTATACGGATCGCAGTATCTGCGGGGAACGACCCCCGAGCGGGATCAATGGCTTCGGGACATGGAAAACATGAAAAAGCTCGGCTTCAACACCATTCGGGCATGGCTGGTATGGAATTGCATCGAGCGGCAGGAAGGGCAGATCGACGATGAATACATCCGCACCTTTTTGGAAAGCGCCGCGCAGTTTGATCTGCAGGTAGGGCTATTATTCCATCTGCACGCCTGCCCCCATTGGGCGATTGAGAAGTATCCCGAATACTTTTACGTTTCCGAGGATCAGCAGCCCTTTGAGCCTGCCGTTCGCCCCAACACCCCTTCCGGCGGGTGGCCGGGACTTTGCTTCGACCATGACGAGGTGCGGGCGCTGGAGGCACGCTTTATCACCAACGTCCTTAAGGAAACCAAAAAGCATTCGAACGTTGCCTTCTACGAGCCGATGAACGAGCCCCATCAATGGCTGGATCCGACTAAAAAAACGCCCAGCTTTTTCTGCTACTGCCCTGCCACCATAGAAAAATTCCGCCGTTGGCTGGAGAAAAAATACGGAACGATCGAGGGGCTGAACCAAGCCTGGGGCTATACCTACGACAGTTTTTCGCAGGTACGACCGCCACGCTGGATGGCGTCCTACAGTGATTATATTGATTTTCGATTATTCATGATGGATAACATCGCAGAGGAGGTCCGCTTCCGCGCCGATATTATCCGTGCCAACGACAACAAGCCCGTAATCGCCCACGCATGGGGCGGCGGTTCCGTAACCTGCCCGCATTTGGGAGAGATGGCATTCGACGATTGGAAGAATGCGCAGGTCGTAGACAAATGGGGCTACAGCGCCTTTCCCCGCGCCGACAAGGATTGCTGTGCCTTGGGATTGAGCTGTGATGCCACCCGCAATGCCGCCGACGGCAAGGATTTCTGGCAATCGGAGCTGAGCGCGGGGATCGTTGGCGGAGTTTTCAGAAACCACGGCCGCATCAGCGGTGATACCTTTGATAAATTCACCCTTGAATCCATCCGCCACGGTGCGAAGGGCTTGCTTTACTGGCAATTTCGCAAGGAGCGCATCGGATCCGAGGCGGGCGGCTATGCCATGACCGATTACGACGGCGGCCCTACGCCCCTGACCGAAAAGGCAGGGCAGCTCGGCGCGTTCCTGCAGGAGAACGGTTCGATTCTCGAGCACGGCACCGCTGCGCCCGCCGAGGTGGCGCTGGTATTCAGCGTACGCTCCTATCTTGCCGATTGGATCTCGGTTGAAAAGGCAAGCAACCATTATGCCGTCAACTGCATGAGCGGATATTATCGGATGTTTTGGGAGGAAAACATCGCCGTTGATATCATCCATGAGCATTTCGCAAAGGATCTCGAGCGCTATAAGCTGATCATCCTCCCCACGGCGACGGCGATCGACCCCGCCCTTGCCCAAAAGCTGCGCCGCTACGTGGAAAATGGCGGCACCGTTCTCTCGGAGCATTCCTTCGGGCTTTTTGACGAGACCCTCAAGCTTTCCTATCAGGTGCCGGGCTACGGCTTTACCGAGATCTTCGGTGCCAAGGAGGACGACATCTGCAACAGCAAGGAGCAAACGATCACCAACGGTGAGCAATGCTACCGCATCCAAGGCACCCGTTATGCCCAATCCCTCCGGCTTCGGGGCGGCTCGGCATTATACACCTACGAGGACGGCACTCCCGCCATCGTCAGCCATCGCTACGGCAAGGGGCAGGCGATCCTCACCGGCGTTAATTTAGGTCATTCCTATTCCGAGGGCTCGCTGCTCGGCGACGACGTTTCTGCCGAGGAAAAGCAGGCCTCGCAGGCCCCCAA
>JAFQKO010000168.1 GCA_017396865.1 Clostridia bacterium
GAGGGAGGAGAGCATCTCCAAAAAGCTCTCCACCTTCTCGGGGGTCAGCCCCTCCATCACCGTGTCAATATCGGCGCGGGCATAGCAGAGCTTGGCCGCTGCCGCGATGGTCTTTTCCGCATCGGGGGTATAGTTTAATAATTGAACTCTTAATTTTGCTTCACCCATGGTTTTATCCTCTCTTGAAAGAAGCCGGAGATCACTCCGGCTTCGTTGTTTTGTTATACTTTTTAACCCGCAGCAGGAAGAAGGGCAGGCTTGCGATCCGACCGATCCGATGGGGCTCCTTCAACGTCCGATAGAGCCATTCCAGCTTGCAGTTGATCATCCAGCGAGGGGCGCGCTTTACGTTGTGCGCCAGCACGTCCAGCGTGCCGCCCAGCCCCAGCATGGCGCCGATCCGCAGATCCTTCTTATGCTTGGCCATCCAAAGCTCCTGCTTGGGTGCACCGAGGCAAACAAACAGCATGTCCACGTCCAGCTCGTTGATCTCTTCGACAATGGCAGGCTCGTCCTCGGGCTTGAAATAGCCGTCCCGCACGCCGACGATCCGGATACCGGGCATCTCCTCTTCCAGGATCCGCTTGGCCTCGGCGGCGATGCCGGGCTTTGCGCCGAGAAAATAGACCCGCTTGCCGTTCTCGGCCGACCGCTTGAGCAGATTGGTGCCCAGCTCAACGCCCGCCACCTTTTCCTTCAGCGGTGTGCCCAGCCGCTTGGCGGCCATCAGCACGCCAACTCCGTCCGGCACCACGTAGTCGGCCTGCGCCATTGCCTCGCGAACAGCCTCATCCTTCGTGACCATCTGCAGAATTTCGGCATTGGGGGTAACGATGATCTTGCTTTCGCGCATGGAAAAATAGCCGTAAACTTCGTTTACCGCTTCTTCCATCGTTACGTTTTGCACGGGTAACCCCAAAACCGATACTGTCATCCGAATCCTCACATCTAAAATTTATACGGATATATTATAGCACACTTCATCAAGAGATTGCAATAAAAACTTGAAGTTCTTTTATAATTTTGTTACAATAGACTCAGAATTATCACAAAGGAACAAAAAATCATGAATTTATTGGACACGCGCCTGAAAACGGTGCTCTCCCTCATCCCGCAAGGGAGCATCTTATTGGATATCGGCACCGACCATTGCAAGCTGCCCGCCGAGGGGCTGCTGAGCGGTCGGCTGGCAGCCGCCTTCGCCGCCGACATCAACCAAGGCCCGCTGGACGCCGCCGCCAAGCAGCTTGCTGCCGTGGGGCTGGGCGGGCGCATCCCGCTCTTTCTCTCCGACGGGCTGAAGCAGATCCCCCGCGAGGTCTTGGAGCAGACCACCGCCGTGGCGGTGGCGGGGATGGGCGGCGAGCTGATGGAGCAGATCCTGCGCAACGCGCCGCAGCAACCGCCCCTTTGGGTGCTGCAGCCGATGAGCGCTATCTATGAGCTGCTGGACTTTCTGGCCGCCGCAGGCTACGCCATCCGCAACGCCGCCCTGGCGCAAGACGGTGATAAATTCTACCGCGTTTTTGCCGTAGAGCCGACCGATACCCCCTATCGACCCGATTATTTTTCCTGCATCCGCAACGACCCCCTCTACCTGCCCTATCTGCAGAAAGAAGAGGCGCGGCTGGAAACGGCGCTGGCGGGCTTAAACCGAGCCAAATCGCCCAATGCGGAGCGAATCGCGGAAACCGAAACTCTATTAAACAAAATCAGAAAGGCAATGCTATGACCGTTCAAACCGTTTATGAATTTTTAAATCAATACTGCCCCTACGAGCTGGCGATGGAATGGGATAACCCCGGCCTCAACGTCGGTCGACGGGAAAAGGAGGTTACCCGCGTTTTGCTGGCAATGGATATCACCGATTCGGTGATCGACCGCGCCATTGCGCAAAACTGCGAATTGATCGTTACCCACCATCCGCTGATCTTTGACGCCCTGCGGCAGGTCAACGGCGATACCCCCACCGCCCACTACGTTTTGCGGCTGGCGGAAAACGGCATTGCCCACATCGCCTGCCATACCAATCTGGATGCCGCCGAGGGCGGGGTCAACACCCTCTTGGCTGCCGCCTGCGGCATGGAGGATGCCCCCTTATTCGGCGGGATCGGCCGCATCGCCGATTGCGAAACCACCCTCACTGCGCTGACCGCCGCCCTCAAGGAGCGGCTGCCCGCCGCCACCTGCCTCGGGGTGAAGGCCCACGAGGAGATCCATCGCATTGCGGTGGTGGGCGGCAGCGGCGGCAGTATGCTGGAGGAGGCGATGGAAGCGGGGTGCGACACCTTTGTGACCGGCGAAGCCAAGCATAATCATGCCCTTCTGGCCATCGACTGCAACATCAACCTGCTGATGCTGGGCCACTACGAAACCGAGTATATCGCCCTGCCCCCGCTGGCCGAGGCGATGAAAAAGGCCTTCCCCGCCTTGGAGGTAGAGGTCATGCCCTGTCAGCCCCCTGTGGAGAATTTATAAGTTTGAAAATGAATTTCAAGCTTATAAATTTTAATGCCGATTTTCTCGCCGCTTTTGCGGCAACCGAAAATCATGGCACTTATGACCATTCTTTCAAGTGTCATTTGTGCCTGTGTCACAACGAAAGGAACGGTCATAACAATTATGGCACTTGACGCTTGTTTTTTATCCTATCTCACCCGTGAGATCGACGCCGCCACCGCCGGTGCGCGGGTAGAAAAGCTCTACCAGCCCGGCAAGGACGAGATCATCCTCACCCTGCGCGCACCGGGCATTCGGGCGCGGCTGCTGCTCTGCTGCAGCCCCAACTGCGCCCGCATCACCCTCACCGAAAAGGAGGCGGAAAACCCCGCCCAGCCGCCGCTTTTTTGCATGGTGCTCCGCAAGCACCTGATCGGCGCCAAGCTGGAGCGGGTCTATCTGCCCCAATTCGAGCGGGCTGTCTTTTTGGAATTCACCGGCAAGAACGACTTTTTCGAGCCGGTCAAAAAATATCTGATCCTGGAAATTTTAGGGCGCACCGCCAACCTGATCCTCACCGACGAGGCAGGCAAGATCATCGACTGCATCCGCCGCATCGATCTCACCGCCGCAGGCGGGCGGCAGATGCTGCCCGGCCTGAAATACGAGCCGGTCACCCCGCAGGAGAAGATCCCCTTCAACGAAGCCTCCGCCGCCGATCTGCCCGCCATTACCGCCACCGATAAGCCCTTATGGAAGGCGATCATGGACAGCTACAGCGGCATCTCCCCCATCGTTGCGCGGGAGCTGGCCCACCGCGGCGGCGGTCGATTCGACACCGCCGCCAACAGCCTCACCCCCAACCAAAAGGAGACCCTTGCCGCCCTTTTGGAGCGGCTTGCAGGGGATCTGCGGGAGGGCAAGGCCGCGCCCCACGCGGCGCGGGAGCGGGAGAGCGGGAAATGGATCGATTTTTCCTTTCTGCCCATCACCCAATACGGCAGCTTTGCCGAAAGCCTGCCCTATCCAAGCGCCGTTGCGCTGATCGAGGACTATTATGAAAAGAGCGCCGAGAGCACCCGCCTCAAGCAAAAGACCCGCGACGTGGAGCAGCTTCTGACCCGCACCGCCGCCCGCATCGAGCGCACCATGCGGGTGCGGGAAAAGGAGCTGGAGGAGGGCAAAAAAGCCGACCACTACCGCATCTGCGGCGAGCTTTTGCAGGCCAATCTCCACCGTGCCCAAAGTGGCATGACCGAGATCACGGTGGAAAACTACTACGACAACTGCGCCCCCTTCACCATCCCCCTGCGCGCGGATAAAAATCCCCAACAAAACGCGCAGCTTTACTTTAAAAAATACAACAAGGCCAAAACCTCCGCCCGCGTAGTGGCCGATCTGATCCAAAAGGACAAGGAGGATCTTTCCTATCTGGACAGCGTTTATCTGGCGCTCTGCGATTGCGAAAGCGGCGCAGACGTGGACCAGATCCGCGAGGAGCTGATCCGTACCGGCTTCAGCCGCAACCGCAAAAAGAACGCCGCCAAGCCGGCAAGCCAATCCAAGCCGCGGAAATTCATCTCCTCCACCGGAAAAACCATTTTGGTGGGGCGCAACAACGTGCAAAACGACTATCTGACCGTCAAGCTCTCCCGCAAGGATGATCTCTGGCTGCACACCAAGGATATCCACAGCTCCCACGTGCTGATCGTCAGCGGCGGGGAGGAGATCGACGATCAATCGATCTTAGAGGCCGCCGCCATCTGCGCCTACTACAGCAAGGGCAAAAATGCCCCCAAGGTGGAGGTGGACTACTGCCCCGTCTCCCACGTCAAAAAGCCCAACGGCGCCCGCCCGGGCATGGTGGTCTACGACGGCCACTA
>JAFQKO010000169.1 GCA_017396865.1 Clostridia bacterium
TTGATTTCCTGACCGGTAAGCAGACCATCTTCCAATGTATGCGCCTCAATGAAGAGGTGATGAAGCGCGGCGGCCCCGAGCGGGATCCCGTTGACTACAAGCACGAATATCTCCGCCGCCTGGAGATCCACATCAAGCACCGCAAGGAGGGCTTGGAAAACGGCACCCTCGCGCCGAGCGATCTGGTGGTGCCGGGCGCCATCGAGTTTGTCAATAAACTCAAGGAAAAGGGCATCCAATGCTACCTCGCCAGCGGAACCGACGAAAAGGACGTTCTTTATGAAGCAGGTCTTTTGGGGCTGGATAAGGTCTTCGACGGGCACATCTACGGCGCCCACGACTACATGATCGATTGCTCCAAGGAGCTGGTCATCCGCTCGCTGATCGAGGAAAGCGGCCTTAAGCCCGAGGAGCTGATCTCCTTCGGCGACGGCTACGTGGAGATCGAGCTGGTGGCACAGATCGGCGGCTACACCGTCGGCGTGGCCACCGACGAGGAGCATAAATGCGGCGTCAACGACTGGAAGCGCAACCGTCTGCTCCACGCAGGCGCCTCCATGATCATCCCCGACTTTGCAGGCTACGATAAACTGATCGACTATATTATTAAATAAGGAGAAAATAACCATGAATACCAAAATTCTTGTTCGCCCCAAGCTGTCCGTTAAACTGCAGGTGCTGGCCACCTTCATCGCCGTGGCTGCCGCCGTTGCGCTGCCGCAGGCTTGCCATCTGATCGGCCACGCCACCGGTACCGGCACCGGTCTGGGTGAGATGCTGCTGCCGATGCACCTGCCTGTTCTGCTGGTGGGTCTTTTGGCCGGCCCCTATGCGGGCGCTGCCGCAGGCGCCCTCTCCCCGCTGGTAAGCTTCGCACTGACCGCCATGCCCGGCGCCGCCATGCTCCCCTTCATGGTGATCGAGCTCTGCGCCTACGGCCTGATCATCGGCCTGGTCCACGGCGCTAAAATGCCCACCCTCGCCAAGGTGCTGATCGCGCAGGTCGGCGGCAGAGCGGTGCGTGCCGTTGCGCTGCTGATCGCCGTTTACGCCCTCGGCATCTCCAACGTTGGCGTTGCCACCATCTGGATGAGCATCCCCGCAGGCATCCTCGGCATTGCGATTCAGCTTGTGATCCTCCCCGCCGTGATGGCCTTTGTACAGAGAAAAGGAGAATAAGCCATGCCTTATCCCAAATTTGACCGTTCCCAACTGAACATTCTGCCGCTCAACGAGCGCATCCACGACGTTGACCTGAAAAAGGTCTATAAAGATCCCGCCACCCACGTTCCCACCTTTGAGCATCCCGCGCTGCCCGCCCTTGCCAAGGCAGTCTACGAGGGACGCAGAAAGCACGACGCCACCGTTCTGATGATGTACGGCGCCCACGTTATCCGCACCGGCAACGCAGGCTACATGATCGAGCTGATGAAGCGGGGCTTGGTGACCCACTTTGCTACCAACGGCGCAGGCTCCATCCATGATTTTGAGTTTGCCATGATCGGCGAGACCTGCGAGAGCGTTGCCAAATACATCTCCGAGGGTCAATTCGGCCTTTGGCAGGAGACAGGGCTGATCAACGACATCATCAAGGAGGCCGCCGCCGAGGGCTTAGGCTGGGGCGAGGCCATCGGCCGCTACATCTGGGAGCACAACTTCCCCTACCGCGAGCAGAGCGTGCTGGCGATGGGCTACCATTTAGGCGTTCCCTGCACGGTGCACATCGGCATCGGCAACGACATCATCCACGAGCACCCCAACTGCGACGGCGCAGCGATGGGCATCTGTTCCTACAACGATTTTCTCATCTACACCCAAAGCCTGACCAAGCTGCAGCACGGCGCCTTCCTCAACTTCGGCTCGGCGGTTGCAGGCCCCGAGGTGTATCTGAAGGCCCTTTCGATGGTGCGCAACGTGGCCAAGCAGAAGGGCGAATCCATCAACAACTTCACCACCGCTGTTTTTGACCTTTTGGCCATCGACGACAGCGACAATACCACCACCGCCCCCGACAAGAGCGATCCCCGCTACTACTTCCGCCCCTGGAAGACCATCCTTGCCCGCACCGTGGCCGACGGCGGCAAAAGCTACTACATCCGCGGCGAGCATCAGCAGACCGTTCCTGCGTTGGCCAAGCTGATCATGGATCTGGACGAGGAGGCAAAATAATGGACGCAAACAAAATTGCAACCGCCTTCAAAAAGGTGCCCGACTGCACCATTGTTGTTTTGGGCGACTACTGCCTTGATAAATATCTCTATTCCGACCCCGCCGAGGACGATATCTCGGTAGAATCGGGCAAGCCCGCCTGGCAGATCTACGAAAAGAAGATGGCGGCGGGCGTAGCCGGCACCATCACCAATAACCTCTGCGCCCTCGGCGCAAAGGTGATCTGCGTCGGCTTTGCGGGCAACGACGGCGAGGGCTTCGAGCTGATGCAGCAGCTTCGTAAGCTGGGCGCCAATACCGACCACATGATCCTCACCGCCGAGCTGGTGACCGCAGCCTACGTCAAAACCATGCGCAAGACCGCCGACGGCTGGGCAGAGGATCTGCGGCTGGACTTCCGCAATCGCCAAAGCCCCTCCGAGGAGCTGGCCGATGCGCTGATCGCCGAATTTGAAAAGGCGGTCAAGAAGGCCGACGGCGTCATCATCTCCGACCAGTTCTATGAGCGCAACAGCGGTGTGGTCGGCGACTATATGCGGGAGAAGATCAACGCGCTGGCAGGCGAGCTGACCATCCCCTTCTTGGTGGATTCCCGTGCCTTTGCGGCGGAATTCAAAAACGCCTTCGTCAAGTGCAACAACTATGAGCTGATGAAGTACTGCGGTGTTTCGGGCGATCCCGAAAGCCGCGCCGATATCCTCGCAGGCGGCGAACAGATGAAAAAGCTGACGGGGCGGGATCTTTTCATCACCCGCAATAAGGACGGCATCATGGTCTTTTCCGATCCCTTAAGCGAGATCCCCGCCTATCCCATCGAGCCGCCCTTCGACGTCACCGGCTGCGGTGATGCCTCCAATGCGGGCATCATCTTAGGGCTGACGGTAGGGCTCACCCCCGCCGAAGCGGCGGTGATCGCCTGTGCGGTCTCTTCGGTGACCATCCAACAGCTCGGCACCACCGGCACCGCCACCCCCGAGCAGGCAATGGAGCGGGTGCACGCCATCTGCGCCATGATCAACGAGGGCTGAGCCATGACCGATCTCGAAAACGCCAAACGGCGGCTGCCCGAAGGCTACACCGCCGTTTTATGTAAAGATACCGTCACCCATACCGCCACCAAGCGGGGCGTTGCGCCCCTTCTGGATTGGCTGGAGAGCCAAACCGCCCTCCAAGGCTTTTCCGCCGCCGATAAGGTGGTGGGCAAGGCGGCAGCGATGCTGTACGTGCTGCTGGGCGTGAAGGAGGTCTATGCCGACGTTATGAGCGAGCAGGCCGAGGCGGTTTTCAACCGCCACGGCATCGCCTGCAGCTACACCCTTTTGGTGCCGATGATCCGCAACCGCACCAATACGGGCTTCTGCCCCATGGAGCAGGCCACCGCCGCCATCGACGATCCCCACGAAGCGCTCCGCGCCATCAAAACAAAGCTTGCAGAGCTGAAAAACAGTAATCGATAAAAGACATCTTTCTTCTTTCTTGCTTTTTTTGTTTTTTTTGATATAATTAAATCAAACCATTTAAAAAACAAAAACGAGGTAACCACCCTTTATGATATTGATGGAAACACAACATATTATTCCGTCGACTTCTTCTTAAACAATTCTGCAAAAGGTTACGTTACTATAGCTGGAAATTTAAACTATACACAATGCGTTGAATTTTCTTTAGAAAACTCATCAAAACATTTTCTTGATGCAAAAAATGGTGTTTCGACCATTTATTATACTCCGTTTAACTTCTTTACCCACAGTCATGATTCAAACGTTTACCTTAACCAATTTGGAAAAAAATAGCGAAGAAACATATCGACGGCAAAATAATTAAAGGATCCTTGCTCAAAAACCGTTTCACCCTTCAAAGCGTGACTGCCGGAGACCCTTTCAATAAACACGATCAAGATTTCAACACAGAAGATATTATTTATTTCAAGGGTTCTTTTGAATGTCACCCAAAAGAGTATCTGTCTCTATTTGGTTACACCTTTGATCGTACCACAAGTTTTGGATCTCTCGAAAGTCAAATGGTGGCTGCAGGTACCTTCCACCCGATGTATGGCGAAGGTAGTGCTCCGTCTGATTTCTATTCTTTAACTAACGTTTCAAACCCGAATCATTGTTCAATAACAGCGATTTCTAACATTTTAAGGTATTGGAGGTCTATCTGCTGCTCAAATTATCCTTCGTCATATAATTCTCTCTTCGGAACCGTAGCTGTTCAAGCAGAATCGCCGGGTTATTTCGACAGAACCGCTCCTAATTCCTATTTTAATGGCAACGCATTAGATGTTATGCTCGCAACAAATCGCACATATGGATACGATGGTCGCGGTTTTTCGTGTTATGAAGCTGACTGGGGTTTTTTAAAAACATATATAGATAATAACTGGCCCATTTACATGAGTATTCATGATCGCACAACATTTACTGAGCAAACTGTTATGGTTTATGATTCTCACGCAGTTGTTGCCTTTGCATATAATGTTTTACAAGCATACAAAGATGGGGAGGCGTATTTTCACACTTTTGTAAAAGTTTTCGATGGTTGGGGCGATTACCAAGTGTCTCCTCAGGATTTAGAAAACGCTACCGAAACAAATGCTCCGTATGGAGGAGGCGGCGTTCGCTATATCTCTTGGGATATGTTGGAATATTATATTTTGCCAATAGAAGGCGAGCCTATCGACGTAATAATGCACGCATTTTGTCCTTATCAAATTTAAGGAGGCCGATTCATGAAACATCTGTTCCCTGCATTTCTCGGAGTGCTCTTACTCCTGAGCGGTTGTGGTTTTGCACCTCAAACGACAGATGAAGCCTTCACCCCACCTAATATCACGACCGAAAACCGCATCACTCCCATCGATATCCTTCCATCGGAGCAGCAGAATGATTGGTTTCTCTTTCAAGATCGCATTTATCAAAACCTCCTCGGCGAAGATGGCCATTGCTATGTAATTTCTGCGTCGATTCAAAACAACGGAGACGCAATTTGCTTGTTGAAGGGCGGGCAAATCTACGGGCAGGTCGGCTCCGTTCTGATCGCCGCCGGCAACGGCAAGCTTTTGGCGCTTGATTTGAGCAAGAAGCCCGTCCAATGGACGGTTCTTACCACCTATGATGCCGAGAAAATGAAGTTCTTATACTGTTTTTCCAACGAAACCACCTTTACCATCCTCTCTAAAACGAGCAATAACCCCACCGTGGAGCTACTGATCATCGATGTGCTGACCATGACGCTAACAGTTCAACCGCGAGCGATTTCCGGCATGAATTCCGCGTGCTTTACCAACGGCACCCTTTACTTCACGCAACAATCGGATCGAGGGGCAACGCTACTGAAGGCAACGCCGATGCTGACGCAGATCGAAACCCTTGCAACCTTTGAAAGCGCCGGGATCTATTTGACAATCAATCAAAATCTGCTGTTCGCTTATACACGCCAACTCGGGGTCGTTCCTCCAAGCAGCGGTCATGCCGCCACCATCCCTCTGAATCAAGAACGCCTCACTTGGATTTTTGATATCGAAAAAAATCAACCGATGGACATCTCAACTTGGCAAGAGCAAGCCGACATATCGTTCCGCTATCTGTATAACGATTATTGCCTGACCCTCGATGAGGATCAATGGCACGTTCGCGGCAATGATACAGAGCAAACCGTCCCCGCATCAAAAGATCGCCCGATTGGCTTCGCCGCCAATGAATACGGCATCGTTTTTGAACAGAAAGGCCTAAGCGTTCTCTCTTGGAAACATAATGATCAAACGCTCACTGCCCTTCGCTATTCGAATAAGTGTATCGAGCAACCTCTATACACACTTTAAGCTTGCATCCCATGCCGCCGATAAGGTGGTGGGCAAGGCGGCAACGATGCTGTACGTGCTGCTGGGCGTGAAGGAGGTCTATGCCGACGTTATGAGCGAGCAGGCCACCGCCGCCATCGACGATCCCCACGAAGCGCTCCGCGCTATCAAAACAAAGCTTGCAGAGCTGAAAAACAGTAATCGATAAAAGACATCTTTCTTCTTTCTTGCTTTTTTGTTTTTTGATATAATTAAATCAAACCATTTAAAAAACAAAAACGAGGTAGCAATTTTTTCTTAAATTGGACGTTGTTCCGATCTATTAACTGCTTTTCATTTACCGAGATCAAACTGGTTCGCAATCTGCTTTCCCATCTCATCCTCAAGATTTTGTGCATCCGAGTCCGCTATATAATCCAAATCGTGATCATCAAGATAAAGGTAGTACAGTGTGGAGTTTTCTCGATCAATACCAATCATGTATATTTGCTTAGGAAAATCATCTTCTCCTGCTGTTACAACCTTGAAAAAGATTCCTTCATAATAAAATTCGGGTGCGGCAATGAGGTAAAATCCATCATGGTCCGTAACGGGCTCTGACAGAAACTGATGCGAGTCTATATATGCCTTGTAGTCGGCCTCACATCGTTCAAGACTATCGTATTTCACGATTGCAGTGATAGACTGGTAGAAGAAGAACCCGCCATCAACCTTGCCGACAAATCGAGCATTCTGCTCATCAAATTCGTTGTACCTTGGGAAAATATTAAAATCAATTCTCATATCATCCGCGCACCGGTTAAAGTCGGCTTCACTTTCAATCGTATAGTAATTCACGCTTGTAGGAATCTCTATAAGTCCTATAAAAAACGTAAAGGGATTGCATAGTGCTATGATAACGCTTACGTTCACCAATGCCGAAAGCCATTTGCGCTTAACATGGATGTTAAACAAGAGCATCAAAACGAACGCGACAATGCAAATACCAATAGCAAGAATCTCTCGGTATGGGATATAACCCCCATAAAGATATGGCTTTTTTCCTTTCATCAAAAATCCGCCAACGATTACAGTGATTGCCAAACACAAATACAACGCTAAGGCAAGTCCAATCAATACGACTGCTACGATTTTGCCGGGTGAAAGCTTTCCTTCTTTCCTTTTCATAGTTAACCTCCTCTGCGATTTCGGCGCATTGTGCAGGTGTAGTTCGAATCCGCCGGACAGATTCTTATTGCCAAATTGATTATACCACAAAACTATGATTTTTTCAACCGAACGCAAAAAGCCCCTCTTTTCTTGGCGAACAAAAAAGCCCAAGCGGGGTGATGCTCTTGTGCAAGCGTTCTGCGAGCCAAGCGTTGAGTGGCTCAAGGGATACTCTGCGCTACATGATTTTTTGACCGCCCCGGGCGGTTACCAAAAAATCTATGCTGCTCGAGACACGGCAGTCCCCGATGCCTGTCGCGGCATCGGGGCTGCCTCAACGAACTTTTTTGCCTTCGGCAAAAAAGTTCGCATCCCGGAGTTTTCCTCCGCCATAAAACAAAAGCACACCGCATGGTGTGGTGTTGTTTTATGGCGGTGGAAAAGGGATTCGAACCCTTGTGCCTTTTGGGCAAACGGTTTTCAAGACCGCCTCGTTATGACCACTTCGATATTCCTCCGAGTGTCAATTTATTATACGCATTTTTTACGCAAATGTCAAGACTTATTCCTTTTCTTTTATTTATCCGGCGAGCCCGCTCAAATCGGATGCAGATTTCCGTTTCTTCAGCCGACGACCACGCACCGACCGAAGGTGAATTAGAATAGATGCAGAATTCGTTGAAATTCCCCGAAGGCGTATGTGATACGCCGAGAGGGGATTTCGACGGATAACGAGGAAACATTAATTAAAACTTGCCCTTCGGCAAGTTTTTTCCTTATTCATAAAAA
>JAFQKO010000170.1 GCA_017396865.1 Clostridia bacterium
CAACGACCTGACCCAGATGACCTTCGGCTTCTCCCGTGACGATGCCGGTAAGTTCCTGGATGCATACTATGATAAGAAGATCTTTGAGAACGATCCCTTTGCTAAGCTGGATCAGACCGGTGTTGGCAAGCTGATGGAGATGTCCATTAAGCTTGGTAAGCCCGTCAACGCTAAGCTGCATTGCGGTATCTGCGGTGAGCACGGCGGCGACCCTGTCTCCGTTGAGTTCTGCCATAAGATCGGCTTGGACTATGTATCCTGCTCTCCCTTCCGCGTACCTGTTGCTCGCCTCGCTGCTGCACAGGCTGCGATCAAGGATATGAAATAATTCATAACCAAACAAGATTATCCGCCCGAGGAAACTCGGGCGGATTTTTCTTTGCAAAAGTCCTTTTTATTAAAAATGCAATGTGGTATAATATAGCAAAAGAACAAACAAAATTTAACGGAGAAATACGATGACATTAAAATTATTCCTTGCGGCAATAACCAAATTTTTATTAGGCATTGCTTTGGTAGGGGTATTGATATTCCTACCTGCCGGAACTTTTTTCTATTTTTACGGATGGTTGCTGATGGGGATTTTGTTCGTGCCAATGTTCTTGGCAGGAATTGTTATGATGTTCAAAAATCCGGATCTGTTAAAAAGCAGACTGAACATGAAAGAAAAGCAACAGGAGCAGGGTCTTGTTGTAAAATTGAGCGGACTTATGTTTTTGGCCGGCTTTATTGTTGCAGGGCTTGGGGTCCGCTTTCATTGGTATGTTTTGCCGATCGGTGTAGTTGTTGGTGCTGCGGTGGTATTTCTCGTTGCATATCTTCTTTACGCAGAGGTGCTCCGAGAGAATACATACCTCAGCCGCACGATTGAGGTGCAAGAAAATCAAAAAGTAATCGATACGGGGCTGTATGGTATTGTCAGACACCCAATGTATGCCGCGACCTTGCTTTTGTTTTTATCAATGCCGATTGTGTTGGGCTCTGTATATGCGTTTTTGATTTTTCTTGCGTATCCTTTCATCATAGCAATACGTATTAAACACGAAGAAAAACTCCTTGAAGAAGAACTTGTCGGTTACCGTGAGTATAAACAGAAGGTTAAATATCGTTTGATACCGTTAATCTGGTAATCATTTCAGATCGGAGGGATTTGTAGGGGCGCTGCGCCATCCCGCGTTTTCCCGTGCGCTCAAGCCCGATCCGGAAGAAGAATAAAGCCTCTGCCCCATCGTTTGCGATGGGGTGTTGCTATTTGGGGATTGAAAAGAGCGAAAACCTATGTTAAAATAAAAGAAAGAGGATGTACTCTTAATGTAAATGTGTTAAAAACGAAAGAGAGGGAAAAAACAATGAAAAAGATTATCTCCGTATTATTATTGATCGCCATGTGCTTCACCCTGCTGCTGAGCTTTACCGCCTGCGGGGAGGATGAGCCCAAGAAAACCGAGCCCGAAAAAACCGAGCAGGAGCAAAAGACCGAGGAAACCGAGCAGGATACCGAGGTCAACGTTGCGCCCGAGACCGATCCGGTGCCGGAGCCCGAAAAGGAGCCCGAAAAGGAGCCCGAAAAGGAGCCGCAGGCGGATCCCGAACCGATCAAGCTGAGCTTTGATCAGTTCTTGGATCGAGCCGCAGGCATTTGGATTGTAACGGACACCATTTCGCCGATGGGCGAAGAATATTCCTATTCCTTCTGCTCCATCTCCAAGGAGTATTTCGGCAGCGCCGTTTATCCCGGCGGTGGCGACAGGCCCGGTAAGATCGTCGGCTATGAGCAGACCGGCGAGAATACGTTCAGCCTGGAGCTTTTGTATGAGGCGGGCGAATTCATGGGCGAAATGCTGGAAGAGGTGCGGGATACGCTGGTCGTTGTGCTGAATTCCGACGGCACGGCGAAGATCGGCTTCTTGGGCAGCGCCTCAGCCTCTGTGATCTACGGCGGTACCGAGCCGGAGGATGCGCAGAAGGCAGTTGCCGCGTATATGAAATAAGAGCAAGAGTCCCCGCAGATCGTGATGATCTGCGGACGAACAAGAGCCTGAAGGAGATCGACGTTCATTTTGAGCTCAGTAGGGTGAGCAGTTAAACCCGAACCTAATAGAAAGCCCCGCAGGCCTCGGCCTGCGGGGCTTTCTCAGACTGTCAAAAAAGGCACCGACCACAGAAAAATAGGTAAAACCCTGAAGTATTTACCAACATTAAAGATTGCAAGGAGAAAGAAACACCTACTCTTTCTTCTTGTTCATTTTATAAGGAAAAAATCCGCATCGTGAAGCGGATTTTAATTGGAATTTTTCTGCTATCCGCCGATCCGCCCTCTACCGTACCTATGTACGCCGACGAGAACGGATCGACGAATTGGGCGCCCTTCGGCACTCTTTTTTGCTCAGTCTCCCTTTTGGGTCGTTTTATACCGAAAGGCTGCGGATGTTTTTGAATGCGCTGTCGTAGGTCAGGTTCAGCATATAGGTGAAAAGTGCCTGCCGAGCCGCTTGAATCGCAGCCCGCCATCGAGAGGGTGAGCAGCAGCGCAGTCGCTGTTTTGAGGGTACGGTTCATGGATTGCTTCCTTTCGCATTTTTCTATTATATCAAACCCGAAAACCGTGATCAATCAGGGGGAAAAGCGGAAGAATTTACCCGACAAAATTCGACAATTCATCTTGACAGAAACCTGCATAAAAGGTATGATATATAATGTATATACTGAGGTAGTATATATTAATATAGATACACGGTTCGGCCCCCCTTTTGCGGCGGGCTTCGCCGTTTTGGTCATCATCAGCTTTGATACCCTTGCCGACCTGAACAAGGTCGCTAAAAATAAACAATAAAAACAAGGAGATAAATGAAATGGCAAAGTTTGCAATTGAATGTCCCAAATGCGGAAGTATTAACACCGCCTCCACCTTCATCTTTGCAAAGAAGGCAATTCAGTGTGCGACCTGTAAAACCGAGATCAACGTCAAGCAATCCCGCTTGACCTCCAAGCAGTGTCCCCATTGCCAAAAGGTCTTTGTATACGATCAGGCGAAGGCAACCAAGCGAAGCTGTCCCTCCTGCGGTAAGGAAATTATGAACGTGGCAGCCGCCGATACCATGAAGTACAGCATCAAGCGGATCAACTGCCCCCAGTGTGCTTGCTCCATCGAGGTGGATGAGACCAAGGAGATCGCCGATTGCCCGATCTGCGACTATCGGCTGGATATCAAGCGGGAGCTGCTGCGTGCCGAGCAGGTGAAGACCGGTGGCATCAGCGTTATCCAATATGAGGGCGACAACAGCACCTTCATCTGGAAGCATCCCATCGAGGATTTCAACCTCGGCTCTCAGCTGAACGTACATGAATCGCAGGAAGCCATTTTCTTCCTCAACGGCGAGGCGCTGGATACCTTCGGCCCCGGCCGTCATACGCTGGAAACCCAGAATCTGCCGATTTTGAAGCAGATCTATTCCATGCCCGAGGGCTCCCAGTCCCCCTTCCATGCAGAGGTCTACTTTATCAATAAGACGGTGCAGATGGGCATCAAGTGGGGTACCGATTCCCGCGTTCGGTTCATCGATCCCGTTACCGGTATTCCTCTGGATATCGGCGCATCCGGTGAATTGAACCTGCAGGTCAGCGACGGACGCCGCCTGCTGGTCAAGCTGGTCGGCACCACCGGCGGCCTGAGCAATAAGCAGGTGCTTTCTGCAGCCGATGGCCCGAGCGGCACCCTGCACAGAACGCTGCAGAGCTACTTCCGTGCACCGCTGATGACCGAGGTGAAGTCCTATCTGGCATCGGTCATCAAGGAGAAGAAGATCAACATTCTGGAGATCGATGAGCATATGGCCACCCTCTCCGAGGCGCTGCGTGAGCGGGTTGCTCCCCGCTTCGAGGAGTATGGTCTTACCATCCCCGAATTCTTTGTAACCAACGTGGCATTGCCGGAGGACGATAAGAACTTCCAGGCGATCCGCAATCAGATTTCCTCCGCTTACCTGAAGGTGAAAGAGGCCGAGATCGCAGCCAACGTTGCGATGGCCGAGCGAGAGGCCGAGCTGACCAGAGCGCAAACCGCTGCGCAGCTGGAGGTCATCAAGGCGCAGGGCGCCGCAGAGGCCGCCAAGCTGGCAGGCTTTGCCGAGGCAGAGGTGATGCACGCCAAGGGCTTCAACCAGAAGGACGTTCTGGAGGCCGACGTGCAAAAGGCATACGCCGCAGGGCTGGGCAATATGGGCTCCGGCGGTGGCGGTGGCGGCGGTGGCGGTATCGCCTCCGAGATGGTCAGCCTGATGGCAGGCATGAAGGTGGCCGAGGGGCTCACCGATCGGATGGGCGCTGTGCTCACCCCCAATGCGGCACCTGCTGCGGCAGCAGCCGTGGCTGCATCCGCTGCTGCGGATGAGGGCTGGACCTGTGCTTGCGGTCATGCGGGCAATAAGGGTAAGTTCTGCGAGGAGTGCGGTGCACCCAAGGCAGAGGAATGGACCTGCGCCTGCGGCCATGCAGGCAATAAGGGGAAGTTCTGCGAGGAATGCGGCGCGCCCAAGCCCACCTCCTGGGATTGCTCCTGCGGTCAAAAGAACAATACCGGCAAGTGCTGCCCCAACTGCGGCAGTAAGCGTCCTGAATGATGAACGGATAGGAGGAGAATAAAATGAATCAAACCAAGAAACCCGGAATGATCGCCCTGATCATGGGCCTGATCTTCCTCGCATATAACGTTATCGTATTTATTGCCGCCGGCTTTGCCGAGCATACGGCGGTGTTCTGGCTCTCTTATGGCTTTATGCTGGTTGCATTTATCACCTTTGCAGGCGCTTCGGTCGCCATGTCGCAGAGTGATCGCTTCCTGAAGGATTGGATCTTCGGCCGCCCCATCCTCACCGATGCGGGGATCTACGTTGGCGTGGAGCTGCTGCTCTCTGTGATCTTTATGATCGTGGACGGTGCCGCTTCCTGGCAGCTGGCCTTTATTCTGCAGTTCCTGCTGTTCGTCGCCGCGCTGGTGCTGATCCTCTCCTGCTTCTACGCCAAATCGGTGGTGGAGGATATTCAGGAGCGGGTGGATCAGAAAACCGGCTATATCCGTATGCTGCAGGCGGATGCCTCCGTTGTGGCGCAGCGCTGCGCCGATCCCGAGGCCAGAGCCCGCTATGCAAAGCTGGCCGAGGATATCCGCTTCAGCGATCCCATGAGCAGCCCCGCGCTGCAGGAGATCGAGCGTGCCATTGCCGAAACCATCGCGCAGGGCAAGAATGCGGTGCTCGCAGGCGACTATCGCGGCGCCATTGTGCTCTGCGATCATGCTTCCGCCATGCTCTATGAGCGCAACGAGAAGTGCAAGATTTTAAAATAATCGGAAGAAGAAACCCCCTCCGCCGTCATGGCGGAGGGGTCCATTTGGTTTAATGATCGATACAAATACCTTTACTGTGCGGTGCGGAAGGGTGATTATAAGCGTGCCGAGCAGCTGATCCGTGAGCACGTAACCGGAATGCCGAGCGGCAACGCCCCCGCCGAAAAGAAATATGTTGTTAAATGCCCGCAATGCGGCTATAAGATTTCGCTGGATCAGCAGACCTTGAGCAGCGGTCGGGTTAAATGTGAAATGTGCGACGCAATCATTCGTCTTAAATCATAAAGGAAAATCAAGCTATGGCAATTTTAAAATGTAAAATGTGCGGCGGTGACCTGAATATTCAGGACGGCATCACCGTTGCGGAATGTGAATACTGCGGCATCCGCCAAACGGTGCCGAATGCCGATAACGAAAAGAAGCTGGCGCTGTTTACCCGCGCCAACCGCCTGCGGGCAAACTGCGAGTTTGATAAGGCAGCGGGCGTTTATGAGACTATCGTGGCCGAGTTCCCCGAGGAGGCGGAGGCCTATTGGGGCTTGGTGCTGTGCAGCTACGGCATCGAGTACGTCGACGATCCCGCCACGGGAAAAAAGACTCCCACCTGCCACCGTTCCTCTTTCGAGAGCGTGCTGGACGACAGCAACTTCGAGCTGGTGATGGAATATGCCGATCCTGTTGCCTGCAGCGTCTACCGCGAGGAGGCGAAGCAGATCGAGGAGCTGCGGAAGGGCATTATCGCCGTTTCCAGCAAGGAAGAGCCCTATGATATCTTCATCTGCTTTAAGGACAAGGACGAGTCGGGCGAGCGCACCATCGATAGCGTGCTGGCGCAGGACGTGTATCAGGCGCTGGTGGAGAAGGGCTATCGGGTGTTCTTCTCCCGCATCACGCTGGAGGATAAGCTGGGCTCGGAATATGAGCCGTATATCTTCGCCGCGCTGAACAGCGCCAAGATCATGCTGGCCTTCGGTACAAAGTATGAATATTACAACGCAGTCTGGGTCAAGAACGAATGGTCGCGGTTTTTGCAGCTGATCGAGCGGGGCGAGAAGAAAACCCTCATCCCTTGCTATAAGAATATCGATGCCTACGATATGCCCAAGGAGTTTGCCCGCCTGCAGGCGCAGGATCTGGGCAAGGTGGGCGCGCTGCAGGATCTGCTGCGGGGCATCGAAAAGATCCTGCCGCGGCAGGCCGCACCGCAGGCGGCGGCCATGCCGATGGGCGGGGTGGCGCAGTCGGCTACCACCGAAACCCTGCTGCGCCGCGCCAGAATGTATATTGAGGACACCGATTGGGACAACGCCATTGCTTATAGCGAAAAGGTATTGGATATCCATCCCGAGAACGCCGAAGCCTATCTTTGCAAGCTGCTGGCCGAGCTGCGGGTAAAGAATCGCAGCGCCTTGGGCGAGCTGCGGGAGCCCTTCGAGCATCGTGCCAGCTATCAGCGGCTGCTGCAGTTTGCGGAGCCTGCCTTGGTTGAGGAGATGAAGGGCTATAACCGCGGGATCGTGGTACGCAATACCTTCAATCAGGCCAAGAGCGCCTATCAGCGCGGCCTGACGCTGCAGCAGGATACCTTCCGCGCCATCGACCGTGCACGGCAGGATACCGCCTTTAACAGCGCGGGCACCATGAACCGTACCGCCGAGAAATTCCTCACCGCCATGCGAGAGGCCGAGGAGCATCTTGCTAAGCTGGAGCCCTCCTATCGGCAGCAGCTGGACGTGCAGGGGCAGATCAAGCTGGTGCGGGATAAGCTCAATGCCTGCAACTATGCATTGGCCAAGATCTGGATGCAGAAGGGCGCAGAGGGCAGTGTGGACGCCGCCAAGAACGCCGCGCAAACGCTTGAGGCACTGGGCGATTATCAGGATTCTCCCGCCCTGCTGCAGCAGGCACGGGAGCTGGAGCTTTCGGCGATCTATCGCTATGCGGTGGAGCTCAGCCGTAGGGATCCCAACGGGGCCGCCGCAATGTTCGATCGGATGGGCGACTATAAAAATGCCCGCCAAAATGCGCAGCTTTGCCGCAACGTCTATGAGATGCAGGGCAAGATCTATAGTAACGAGCAGATAATTCAGGGTAAGCTGTCGGTGATCGGCTCTGCGCAGAATCAGCTGGGCAACAGCCCCGAATATGCGGGTAAAGCGATGAAGGCCTTTATCATCTATATCATTTTGATTGGGATCGGCATCATGCTGATTGCGGTTGGTGCTATCATGAAAGAGAATAGGGATGCAGCATCATTCGGCGGTCTGTTTTTGTTTGCCGCATTGATCTTCGCCTTTGTGAAGCGTACCTCCATCAAGGATCGCACCATCATCAATTCGATCCTCTTCACCTTCCTGTGCTATTCGATTCTGATCATCTTCCCCATTGAGATGCTCCATGAGTATTTCTTCTGGAACCACGGAACCGGGAAGCATAAGGATGCGATCAGCCAGAGCGAAGCGATCATCGCGCAGTTGAACGCACAAAATATGCAGATTAATCAGGAGATTGAAAACGTCTTCGCGCAAATTATATAAAAAAGGAGCTGCAAAAGCAGCTCCTTTTATTTTTCTTCTGTTTTCTTTTTGCTTCGTTTTTGAAGGATCAGCAGGGGCAGCGCCATAACGGCGTAGCAAAGCGCGGTGGTCAGCAGCAGATAGAGCAGCGGAATCAGCACGCAGAAGAGGATGTTGCCCGGCGCCACCTCCAGCAGGGGGGTATGCACCCAGGTGCCAACCTTGAAAACGCCGGTTGCAAAGAGGGTGATCAGCGCAAAGACCGTTGGGATGCCGCCCTGAATCAGGGCGATGATCTTGAGGTAGCGCAGGTTCTTTTCAAGCTCCGCACGGCGCAGGATCAGCCGCAGCACCGTCCAGAGCAGGGCGATGCCGAGGGCGATGAAAAGGCCGTAGCGAAAGAGTAGCGCCGCTCCGCAGTAGAGCAGCAGCAGAGCGTAATTATCCAGATCGTAGATCTCCCAGGCAGATACGGTGTCGAGATCGACCCACGGCGCCTGATCCAGCGCAATGCCCAGCTCGTTGCCGAAGAGGCCGAAGCTCCCGTCCTCCATCCAAAAGCGGATGCTGAACCCCACGAAAAAGAGCAAGGTCGCCGCCGCAAAGGCGGCGGTCAGGACTTTAAGGGTCAGGCCCGGTGTGTCGCGATATAATAGGCGTAAAAATCGTTTCAGCATAGATGGTTCCTTTGTTGTTTTTTCCTATATTATATATGGTATATCGAAAAATGTCAAACAGCATAGCCCGCCGCTTTTTGGGTACGCTATAAGGGATGAAAGGGGCGATGGCATTTGCTGCAGTTTGTGATGGGTCTGGCATTTTTTCTCTTTGGAATGTATCTGCTCTCCAAAAGCCTGGAGGCGATCGCAGGCGGTCGGTTGGAGCGGGTGCTCCGCAGCGCCACCGCCCGCCCGCTGCGGGGCTTGGCGCTGGGTACCGCCGTTACCATGGCGGTGCAATCCTCCTCGGCCGTCACCGTTATGCTGGTGAGCTTGGCCGAGGCGGGGCTGGTCACCGTGGCGCGGGCGGTGCCGATCCTGTTCGGCGCCAATATCGGCACCACCCTCACCGCGTGGCTTTTGAGCCTGGCGGGGCTGGAGGGGGATGCCCTTTGGATTCGCCTGCTCAAGCCCGAGGGCTTTGCACCCATTCTGGCGGCGGTCGGCATTCTGCTGCTCTATGCGGGTAAAACCCACCGCCGCCATCTGGCAGGCGAGGCGTTGCTGGGCTTTGCGGTGCTGATGAGCGGGATGGAACAGATGAAGGATGCCGTGGCGCCGCTGGCGGAAAACGAAGCCTTTACCGATCTGCTGATCCGCTTTCAAAACCCCCTTTTGGGGGTGCTGGCGGGGGCGGTGGTCACCGCGGTGATCCAAAGCTCCTCCGCTTCGGTGGGAATTCTGCAGGCGTTGGCCATCAGCGGCAGCGTCACCCGCTCGTTGGCGGTGCCGTTGATTATGGGTCAGAATATCGGTACCTGCGTTACCGCCCTGCTCTCCTCGGTGGGCGGCGGCAAATCGGCCAAGCAGCTGGCGCGGCTCCATCTGCTGATCAATACCCTCGGCACAGCAGTGTTTCTGCCCCTCTATTGGGGCGCAGATCGGCTGCTTTCCTTCCCCGATGGCCCCATCGATGCCTTCGGCATCGCATTGGTGCATACCTTTTTTAATCTGGGGATCACCGTTTTGCTTCTTCCCTTTTCCAAATATCTTGTTCGACTTACAACAAAATAAAACATCGCCACATCTCTGAGGCAGGTGAACAATGGGGGATATCACGGATCATCTCCTTTGCTCCAATATCGCCAATCTCAAGGGGGCCGCTGCAACCGATCCATATCGTAATATGGTTCGGATTTTTGATACTATAAGTTGGGCGATCACATACCTGTCCCATGATGACTCATTATCGTTAATCTGTTTGTTTTACACCTAAAATTTATATACAGCGAAATGACGTTGACAAATTCATTAACTGGTGTTAAACTGAAATTGAACCATACAATCAGAAATCGAAAATGAGGACGGAAGCACAACAATATTAGATGAAAATCCAACAATTGATTATAGAATGTTTGCTTTTTGTCCCTATACCCCATAAGGAAGAAATATGAAGAAGCGTTATATATTAATCTTTATTACTTGCTTGCTGTTAAGCGCCTGCAGCCCTGCCAATCAGCCGAAATCGGCGG
>JAFQKO010000171.1 GCA_017396865.1 Clostridia bacterium
GGCATGACCATCACCGTCAAGGACGGCGGCGTGGTTGAGGTAGAATAATCAAAAGCGTGTGTCGTTTGACACACGCTTTTTTTGCCCTTATTGATAGAAGTTTCTGGTCAAAATTTCATTTTGCCATTCAGGGGACAGGCTGGTAAATCTGGCGGAAAAGCCGCAGACCCGAACGATCAGGTGCGGATAGTTTTCAGGGTGCTTTTGCGCGTCCAATAACTGCTCTTTGGTAACGCAGTTGAGCTGGAGCGACATGGTGGCCGAATCGGCCACCGAACGCAAAAAGGCCTCACAGATCGAAAGGCTGATTTTGTCGGAAGGGAGCAGAACGTTTAAAACGTTGTTTGCTGCCATCGTGGTGCGGTCCAGCGCTTTCATGCTATTGATAACGCCGGTAACGGAAGGTAGTTTTTTGAGGCGGGAGGGCGTCAGCCCTTGCGAAAAGTAGTCGCCGTTTCTTCGCCCGTCGGGGGTGGCGAGGGTCTCCTCGCCCCAAAAACGAATTTCGGTATAGGTTAAGTGCCCGATATGCACTCTGCCGCCGTGGGAGCCTGTCAGCGTGGCGGCGTGAGCAAAAAGATCGTTGTTCAGGCGGTTTGCCAGAGCGCAGGACTCTGCACCCTCATCGCCCCAACCGCTACAGTGAATCGCTTCAAGCCGAAGCGATTCGAAACCCTGCCAATTATTGCGAACAGCGTCCAGATAGGCAGATAACGTATATTTCTTTTGGTCGAAAACCAAGGATTTGACGGCCATTAACGAATCAACGAGGTTCGGCAGACCGAAGAGCAACAAATGATCGTCGGCGTATTTTCCGAAGCCGCGGGTGAAGTCCTGATGCTTTTCGATATTCCCTTCCATGGTGGCTGAAAATATGGGGAGAGCATCCACCTGATGCCAAATATTCCCGCCGCGCCGTGTGGTGTCGATTCGTACGTCCATCAGCTTTTGACTGTTGCGCAACGTAATGGAATAGAATTCCTCAAAGGTCTCGGCCTCGTCATAGCACTCGAATTCGAGTGCTATCGCTTTCATAGCGTCGAATCTGCGGTGCAAAGCCAGCTCAAAGGGTTTGAGCAGATTGAGGTAACTTCCGTGTTCGTATTTCTCCGTTCCGTTGGAGGCCAGCCCCCAGCAGCCCGATACCAGGTAGTCTCGCGCCTCTTCGAGAGGTCGGCCGGCGCGCAGAATGGCGGGGATGGTGGCATCATCGTTTTGAAAAAGAATGGTGGAGGTGCCGTTTACTACGCTACGATTGATTTCGTCCAAATACTCCTTAGGAGAATCTGCGGAAAAGCGGCATTTGATTTTGGGGAAGATGATCTCCTCTTCTCGGGTCGCCTGCAAAAAGAGCTTGGTCAGCGTGTTCCATAAAGGCTTGCCGTTGCCGTCGCAACCGCCGAGGGTATAGGTGTTTTCCAATTCGTGATCGGCATAGCCTGCCATCGGCATGTTGTGGTCGTAGTGCTCATCCCAGACGATGAGGAATTGGCAGATCAGGTCGTAGGCTTGCCGCTCGGTCAGGATGCCGTCGGCAAGATCTTTTTGATAGAAGGGATACAGATCCAAATCCACCCGCCCAAAGGTGTTGGGGCCAATTCCCTCCAGCGTGCCCACCAATTTGCGCATAAAGGCAAGCGTGCAGAGGGCTTCGTAGAAGGTTTGGGGCGCCTTCCAAGGAACGCGCTTGGCGGTTTCGGCGATGCGCAAAAGAGTTTGCTTGGCGGCATCCTCTGTTTGGGAAGCAGCCATCTCCAGAGCCTTGGCGGCGAATTTTTCCGCTGCTGTTTTCAGCAAAAGCAACGCTTCGCAGGTGGTTTGCAGATAGTCTGTTTCATCGGGATCCTTGGCACGGGGCAATTCGGCGCGCGCTTTTTCGTAAAGGGACTTTAGGCCACCGGCCAGAATCGGGCGATGATTGAAATTAAAATGTTGACTGGTGTCGTTATAATGCCCGCAGATCAAATAAAGCCGCTCTTTCTTTTGGCGAGCGGTGTTCTGCGCCCAAAGGACGGGGTCCTGATCGATAAACCGATGTTGATTGCGCAGATACGTCCAGCCGTTTGCTTGATAGAAATCGTTGTTTTTGGCGCGGCGCGCTCCGTCGCTCAGGGCAACCAATGCTCCTGTTTCATAATAGAACGGGCAATGGGGGAAAAGAATCGGCTCAAACTCTGCCGTAATCACCCGGTATTGCAGCAACTTTTGCTGCATAACACTCATATCGGCGGTGACTCGCTGATCTAATATGGAAAAGCATTTTTCGGCAAAGGCTTTGGCGGCGGGCACGTTCCCGTCGGATTGATAAAAACTTTTTAGTTCATTTCGAAGTACTTGAAAGTTCATGGACGATTCATCTCCTTCCATGGAAAGTATATACTTTACGGAAGAAATTGCAATGGAATATGCGGAAACTTTGTAAAATAAGGAAATTATATTTACATTTTTCAGTAAAGTGATATAATAAAAACGAAAGGGGGAGCGCCGTATGTTGTTCTCAAACGTGCATATTAAAACCATTGATTGCGCCATAAAGTATTCCGCGCGAAAGAATCATTGGACGGCGCAAAATCGAAAAAACCATATTTTAGGCATCAAGCTGAGCGGGAGCGCGGAGCATATTTTCAGCGATCACCGCTTTGTTATGAAAACGAATTGTATATACTTTTTGAATCAGCAGGAGGACTATCGGGTGGAGCAGGTCGATAAGGGAATCGCCTTTTCCGTTCATTTCACTACCTATGAGCCGATTGATGTGAAAAGTTTTTGCATTCAGCTTCAGGACAGCGGAGACGTTTTACGGTTGCTGGAAGCGGTGGAACAGCAGTTGAAGAAGGGTGGGTGTACCGCTCGTGCAATGAGCGATCTTTATCACCTACTGGATACCTTTGAAGAAATTTATAACCGAAAGTATCGAGCCAAACGGGAAGAACTGCCGATGGCTCAAAAATATCTGCTTGCCCATTTTAAGGAAAAGGGATGTATCGCCGAGGCGGCGTCGCTATGCGGTGTCAGCGGGCGGCGGTTTAACGATCTGTTTAAGGCGGCCTATCACGTTACCCCAAATCGGTATATTATCAATCATAAAATAGCCGTGGCCAAAAAGATGCTGGCAAACAAGGAACTTTCGTTGAACGAGGTGGCCGAGCTGAGCGGTTTTTCAGACGGCTATTATCTTGGTAAAATTTTCAAAAAAGAAACCGGGCAGACCCCCGGTGCATATCGCAGAGGTGCAGAAGAATGAATTATCAAACCGTATTTCAAAAATTAGACGAGCTTAATGAGCAATATCTCCGAATGTGGGAGGATGTCTGTAATATTGAAAGCCCGACCGTCGATAAGGCGGGGGTGGATGCAGTGGGGCGGTATTTCGCCGAAGCCGCGAAAGAGCAGGGCTGGCAGGTGGAGATCGAGCCGATGGAAAAGGCGGGCGATCTCGTCTGCATCACCATGAACCCCGATGCAAAGAAAGCCCCCATCGTTTTGTCGGGGCATTTGGATACCGTCTTCCCCGTCGGCTCGTTCGGCACTCCTGCCGTGCGGCGGGAGGGGGATAAGCTCTTCGGCCCCGGGGTGGTGGATTGCAAGGGCGGCGCCGTGGCGGGCTTTTACGTCATGGACGCGCTGGCGCAATGCGGCTATACCGACCGACCCGTTCTGCTGTTGCTGCAGACCGACGAGGAGATGGGCAGCCGCCCCAGCGGGCAGGCCACCGTCAACTCTATCTGCAGGCGGTCGGAAGGGGCAGTTTCCTTTATCAATTTGGAGGGGCATACCAAGGGCGAGATCTGCATCGAGCGCAAGGGGATCCTCACCTTTCATTTTACCGTGGAGGGGCAAGAGGCCCATGCCTCCAAGTGCTTTGAAGCGGGGGCGAATGCCATTTTAGATGCCGCTCACCGCATCATCGAGCTGGAAAAGCTCAAGGACGGCGATGGGCTGACCTGCTGCTGCAGTACCGTCAGCGGCGGCACGACCGTCAATACCGTGCCGGGGCGGTGCGAGTTTGCGGCCAACGTGCGGTTTGCCACGCTGGCGCAGCGGGATTGGGTCTGCAATTATATGGAGGAGCAGGCGGCGAAAACCTATGTGGAGGGCTGCCGCTGTACCGTGACCTATGGCAAGGGCCGCCCGCCGATGGAATTTCGGGAGCAAAATTTAGCGTTGTTGGAGCGGATCGCCGATGCGGTGGAGCGCTGCGGCTTGCCCCGCCTGCACCGCGGCAAGCGCCGTACCGGCGGGTCGGATGCGGCCTACCTGACGGTGCACGGTGTTCCTTGCGTCGATAACCTCGGCACCTGCGGCGGCAATATCCACACCACCGCCGAATGGGCGTGGGTGGATTCCTTAAAGCAATCTGCGCAGTGGCTCGCGGCGTATATATGTTATGAAGAATGAATTTAAAAGGCTTCTCCTTGAGGAAGCGAAGCGCGACCCGGTGTTGAATGACAGCCCGGTGGGCTGTCAGATCCGGGGCGTGACCGAGCCGCAGCGAGAAAAGGCTCCGCCGATAGGCGGTGGTGAGGTGTTAAGAAAGGGCGCCACCTCATTCACTGCAAGCGGTCTCCCTTCCCTTCGAAGGGAAGCTTTTTACGGTGCGATCAAATTGCGATTGATGAGGTGTAAAATGAATCAAACACACAATCCAAAACTAACCAATCTTTCAAAAGAACTGCGAAAAAGCATGACGAAAGAGGAACGGCATTTGTGGTATGATTTTTTGAAAGAATTGCCGATTACGGTTAATCGGCAAAAGGTGATCGGAAATTATATTGTTGATTTTTATATTGCATCTTCCAAAATAGCGATAGAATTAGATGGGTCTCAACACTATGAATCTGCCGGAGAAGTTCGTGATTTCAAAAGAGATTTGTGGTTGCATGACAATGGAATCAAAGTGCTTCGGTATTCCAATGCTGAAGTGAAACAAAATTTTGAGGGAGTATGCCGCGATATACTGCTGCATATCACCACCTCATCCACCGCAAGCGGTCCCCCTTCCCCTCAAGGGGAAGGCAGATAAAAGCGGCGGCGAGATCCACACCACCGCCGAATGGGCGTGGGTGGATTCCTTAAAGCAATCCGCCCGGTGGCTCGCGGCATATATTTGCGAGGAAACATGAACGAAACAAAAGGGGATGTGAAAAAACCGCAAGTTTTTTCACATCCCCTTTTATGATTCCCAAGATCGGGTGAGATACTCCCGCGGAGAGCAGAGATGCTGTCTCCGAAAGCAATGATAAAAATAAGAATAGTTGGAAAAGCCCACGTCGGCGGCGCAATCGGCGATGGTTTGCAGCGAAAGCTTGGGGTGGGTGAGGAATTTATTGATTCGAACGCGCCGTAAATAGTGGGTAAAGGTGGTGTCGAAATGCTTTTTGAAGAGGGAGCAGAAATAGCGGGGTGTATAACCCCATTTTTTTGCTACGTCCTCCAGATGCAGATCCTCGGCATAGTGGATATCCAGATAGGCTGCCACCTCCTGAACAAAGGGAGTGGGGCTCCATGCCTGCAGCTGCGGCACGGTATACAGCCGATGCTCGGCGATGGTCAGCAGCACCTGCAGCGTTTTGACGAGCAGGCTCAATTCACTATATCCGTTTGATCGCAGAAAGGCATCGGCTAAGGCGAGAAGCTGCTCATTGAGCCCGATGGCCGTTGCCTGCTCGGCGGCAACGCGGTGCACCAGCTTAATGTTGCCGGACTCCAGATCCTCCACCAGCTGATCCAATTCCAAGCTCAGCTTTCGAGGAATACGGAGCAGGCTGATCTGCACGTAATAATATTGCCCTTCTTCCTCCCCGGTGAGGCAATGAAAGCCCTCGTGCTCCGCATAGCGGTTGATCATGCAAACGTCGCCCGCATAAAAGGTTGCTTCGCCATCGGGTGTGGCAATTCGGTAAGCACCCTTTTTGATAACCAGCAGTTCCAATCGATGGTGACGGTGGCGCGGGAAGCAGCGAGGGTCGCTTTGAGCGGTATGGGAATATTTCCCTGCAGAAGAAAAGGATTGTGTTTCCGGTGTTAAAATCAAAAAAACTCCCCCAAAATCTGAATATAGCACATAAAATATAGCATATATGTATCTTTTTGTCAAACGGAAAGGATGGTATAATGAAATCATCCTAATAGGGAGGGTTTGTATATGAAAAGAATTATAAGTGCATTAACCTGCTTTGCGCTGCTTTTATCCCTTGGCGCGGGCTTTTGCCTGCCTGCCATGGCGGAAGATGCGGCGCTCAGCGGATTTTCGGCGGCAGATACCGCCGCATCTGCGGGGTTTGTGAACCTCTATGATAAGGCCGCCGCACGAACGGGAACCTGCGCCGCCGACCGTACCGTCACCCCCTCGGCCTGGCTGCGCACCTCCGCAGAATTGGCGGCGAATGCAGGGGAAACGGTTTGTTTCGGGCCGAGCGATCCTCTGCAGGCAGAGCACCTTTATTTCTGGAATGCATCCGGTGCGTATACCGCCATCGGGGCAGACGCTTTGACGTTGGAGGGCACCTTTGATAACGGGCAGGCGCTCTATTCCTATACCTTCTCCGAGGCGGGCACCTTCTGTACCGTTAACGAGGCGGCCTATAACGAGGTGTTCGTCGTTACCAAGAAAAAGGTGACGGTGCAGGGCATTCTCAATGCCATGACCGCCGCAGGCGGCAACCTTTATGATCGGGCGTTGGGACGCTACGAGGGCTACGTGGATTCCGCCAACGGCACGGCGTTTAAGAGCAACGTCAACCACAACAGCACCTATGCGATTGCTGTTACTCCCGGCGAGACGGTCACCTTCGGCCCCGCGCTGATCGGGCAGAGCTTCCATGGAAGCTGCTTTGATGTGAATATGAAGTTGGTTTCGGGGCTGAATGCCATCAATGATACCACTGCAGGCTTTAAGCTGGTGGCAACGTTAGACAGCGCCTCCGCGATCTATAGTTATACCGTTCCGGAGGGCGTTTCTTATCTCCGCTTGGTGAATCGCACCCCCTATCGGAATCATTTCTTTGTTACCAAGGGTGCGGTTTCCTCTGTTGCTGATTTCTATGCGCTGCAGGGGAAGGATCCTGCCTCGCCGCTCTTTGGGAAAACCGCCCTTTACGTGGGCGATTCCATCACCAAAGGCTTCAGCGATCCTTTGATCTATTTCTACGGAGCCACTACCTCTCCGCAATACGTTGCCCGCGGCACCTGGGGCGGTCGGCTGGCCGAGCGGTTTGATATGACCTATACCAATCTGGGCACCAGCGGAACCGCTGTTTCCACCGTGAAGGGCGCCGATCAGCAGATCCTCAATCAGCTGAAAAAGGCGGCGGGGAAGACCTATGATTACGTGATCCTCCACGGCGGTGTGAACGATGCGTGGAAGGATGCGCCGCTGGGCAGCTTTGATCCCAATAGCTACGATCCTTCCAAATTTGATACCTCTACCTTTGCGGGCGGGCTGGAGGAGCTGTTCTATACTGCGGCCATGCAATTCGGAGATACTGCCGCCATTGGCTATATCGTCAATTTCCTGTCTCCTTCCCATTCCGCGACCGCCGACAGCGCAGCTTATTTTGCGCTGGCCAAGCAGATCTGCGATAAATGGAACGTGGAATATCTGGATCTTACCACCGAAGAGATCACCAATAAAATGGCAATGACCACCATCGCCCATACCTATGATTATATCCATCCCAATCGGGAAGGCTACGACCTGTTGCTTCCCTATATCGCCGATTGGATGGAGACCCTTACCCCCTATGATGGCGATGCCATTTGGCAAGCCAATGTGGAATTGATGCTGAATGATGCTGAAAAGGTGGAGGCCAAATGGTTCACCGCCGAGTCCTTTGCGTCCTTTGAGGCGGCAATCGATGCGGTCAGCGGCAGCGCCATCGAGCAGTATACGGCATTGCTGAATGCGGCCAAGCAGTTGGTCCCCGCAAACGGACTGCCGCTTTCTCTGGAGGGCACCAATTTCTTCTATGATTATTTTGCAACCTTTACCGTCTCCACGGCGGAGGAATTGAATGCATTTGCAACCCTTTCCAAAACCAAGAGCTATGAGGGGATCACCATTGCGTTGGCTGATGATCTTGATCTCACGGGAGGCGCCTTTGAAATGATCGGCTCTGCCTCTGTTCCCTTCAAGGGCATCTTTGATGGGCAGAACCATACCGTCAGCGGCTTGAGCCTTACCGGCTCCAATCAGGGATTTTTTGCCCAGATCACGGATGGCGAGGTTAAAAATCTGACCCTCTCGGGTGCCACCCTTTCCAACAGCGGTGCAAGCGGTATTCTGGCCGCCAAGCTGAGCGGGACGACCGCGATCACCAACGTTCATATTAAGAACAGCACCATTACCGCCGGCAATAATGCCAACGGTGGTTTTGCGGGCGCGGTGGTCAACGGCGGCAAATATACCTTGAGCTACTGCACCGTCGACAAGCTGACGGTGGATGGATTTACCAATCTCAAGCAGCAAACGGCAGGCTTTATTGCGGGGTCTGCCTATAACGTCACGCTGGATCATTGCAGCATTACAAACAGCACCGTTTCTGCCCATCGAAACGGCGGTTTGCTTGTATCCTACGGTAATAATACCACCGTTAAGAACCTGATCGCCTATGGCAATACCCTGAAGGGCAATTACAGCAGTATCGGCCTGATCGGCGGACAGCTGCAGAATACGACTGTTCTGGAAAACTGCGTTTTCTATCCCACCGACGGTGCGCATAACGTTTCCGGCGGAGATACCGCCGCCGCTAAGAATGCAGGAGAATTCTATCTCTTCGGCTATCAAAAGCTGAACGTTTCCGTCACCGCCGAGAACGTTTATACCTGCGAGACCTCCGATACCTCCACAACGGCGACGGTGCTTTCCACCAATGAGGCAGAGCTGGCAAGCGGCGCGATCGCCTATAATCTGGGCTGGGCGATGAAGAACGGTAAAATCGCTTTTGCCGATGCGCAAACGCCCGCAACCAAGAAATATACCTACATAACCGATGGCGAGGAGGCCGTTCGCTATACCGACAGCACGGGCAACATCATCGGCGATGAGGTGGTGCTCCCCGACGGCAGTGAGTGGGATGTGACCGAGCACGAAAACGGTGATAAGACCTTCCGTGTGAAGGAAACCTACGATCCCAACGGCACCTATCCCATCACCGACTTTGAACGCTATCCCTTGGCCACCAAGTTCAGCGTTTCAACGGCGGCCGAGTTTAAGGCCTTTGCCGATCTGGTTGTTGCGCAAAAGATCGGCAGCAATATCACTGTTTTGCAAACGGCCGACATTGATTTGAGCGGCTATCCCAACGTTCAGGTCGGAAACACCCGCGGCGCGGATTATGCCTTTGCGGCAACCTACGACGGTCAGGGGCATACCCTTTCCGGCTATACCCTGAATGCGCCGACGGTTTATTATGTCGGACTGTTTATGGGCTTGCGCGGCACCGTTAAGAATCTGGTGATCGACGGTGCGAATGTAACGGGAAGATCCCATAGCGCCATTTTGGTGGGCGAATCCTACGGAACCGATGCCTTGATCCAAAACGTGCAGATCAAAAACAGCATCTTGTCGGTGAAGGAGCGCCGTGCCGCCTTCATGCTGTATGGCCTTAATACCGGCCATTTCCGTGTGGAAAACTGTAAAATTTTCGGTTGTACCATGAATACCGGAACGGTCGCGGGCAACCCCATCGGTCTGGTTGCCACCAAGGCCGAGAGCGGCCCCTGTGCTGTTGCCAATACCTACGTATACGGCAATACCATCAACGTGCAGGCGGCAACGACCTCCTTCGGTGAATTGATCGGCGACGGCCGAGGCGTTATCATCACCAACTGCGGCACCTTCGGGAATACCTATAAAGGGACTGCGGTCGGCGCCCGCCACGGCTTTGTGGCGGCGACCAATACCGGGGCGGCGACCGTAACGAAGATCGAGAACAGCTA
>JAFQKO010000172.1 GCA_017396865.1 Clostridia bacterium
AGGCCTGTGCATATCCGATGGGGGATTTCTTATACTCGATGATCATTCTGAATCCATCTGGAATTTCTTCCAAAAAATGTGCAGACAAAGTATCCATCGTAAACCTGACGTCACGACCTTCGTAATACTCCAGCACTCTCTGATCTGTCAACCATTTAAACATGAGTGGAAGATCTGTTTCCGTAAAATCTCGGATTGTTATTTCATCTTTTTCTATTTTCACGTAATCCTCTCCGCAAACTGCGATTTGTCAGTTTGTTTTCTTCTTTACATACGTAATCCGGATATCGTAGCCCAGCTTTTCAAGCATCTCGACGAATACCTTGTTAACGATGCCGTCCTGCGATATACGGCTGACGCCGTGCGAACTATTTGCTTCGCAAATGCGATATACACTCACTCTGTTCGCGTGCGATATGATATGAATTCCTTTCTCGTCCCGCAGGGATATATCGTATCCGAAGGATATATCGCACCGCAGGTATATCGCGAATTCCGTCAGGAATTCATATCGCTTCGAGACAGTCGAACGACTGTCTCGACATGGTGGGTGCGGGGGAACAGATCCACCGGTGTAACGCTTTGGGTCTGAAAGCCTTTGGCCTCCAGGATTTTCAGGTCGCGGGCGAGGGTGGCGGGGTTGCAGGAAACATAGACCAGCCGCTTGGGCGCCATCTGCTCGATGGCATCGAGGGTAGCTTGGTCGCAGCCCTTGCGGGGCGGGTCGACGATGATGACGTCGAACTGCTTGCCCTCGGCGGCAAAGCGAGTGGCTGCCTGCCCTGCATCGGCGCAGAAGAATTCTGCGTTTTCAATGCCGTTGAGGCGGGCGTTTTCCTTGGCGTTTTCGATCGCCTCGGGCACGATCTCCACCCCGATCAGCTCCTTGCAACGGTCGGCCAGCGAAAGGCCGATGGTGCCGATGCCGCAATAGAGATCCAGCACCCGTTCCTCCCCTGTCAGCGCCGCCTGCTCGATGGCCTTGCGGTAGAGCAGCTCGGTCTGGTCGTGGTTGACCTGATAAAAGGATTGGGGCGCAATGCGGTAGCGCTTGCCCAATAAAACATCTTCAATGTAGCCCGGGCCGAATACCGTTTCGGTGCGCTTGCCCAAAACCACGTTGGTGTTGCGGTCGTTGTAGTTGACGGCTACGGTGCGCACCTGCGGAAAGGCGGCGGTCAGCTCGGCGGCCAGCTTTTGCTTGAGCGGAAAGTCGGTGCCGTTGATGACGGGGCAGAAAAGGATCTCGCCGCTTGCGGCGCCGTAGCGCAGGTAAAGATGGCGCACCACGCCGGTATAGCCCTGCTCCTCATAGGCGGGGATGCGGTTTCGCTCCATAAAGGCCAGCAGCCAGTCCAGCAGCTCGTTGAAAATGGCGGGCTGGATGGCGCAGGGGGCGCCGGGGATGATGTTGTGGCTGCCGTTGGCATAAAAGCCCCCTTGGGGCTTGCCCTTGATTTGGCGGATGGGGAACTGCGCTTTGTTGCGGTAGCCCCGCTGCTCGGCGGCGCCGAGGGTGGGCGAAACGGTCAGCTCCAGCCCGCCGATGCGCTTGATCTGCGCCTGCACCTTGGCACCCTTCAGCCGCAGCTCCTCCTCGTAGGAGAGATGCCGAAAGGCACACCCGCCGCACCGCGCCGCAACGGCGCAATCGGGGGTGATGCGGTGGGGCGAGGGGGTGAGCAGCTTCAAGAGCTTGCCGTAGCCGAAGGTCTTGCCCGCCTTCACCACCAAAATCTCCGCCTCCTCCCCCGCGATAACGCCGGGGATGAACAGCACGTAGCCGTCGGCGCGGGCAACGCCGTAGCCTTCGTCGGTATAATCTTCAATTTTCACGGTTAAAATCATATTCTTCTTCATGGGCTCAAGTTTATCACATTTTGCAATTAATTGCAACTTGTTTATGAACCGTTCATAATAAAATCATTTACAAAGCGGCAAATTTATGCTATGATGAATAAAACCAAAATCCAAGGAGCTTTCTTCTATGAAAAAGTTGATTGCAGTTGCGCTGATTCTGCTGCTGGGGCTTGGCAGCCTCTCTGCCTGCAAGGCGGAGTCGATCTTTAAGAGCGAGGAGGATACCTCTATCGAATGCCCCATCAAGGTGGGGAGCTATGAGGTCTCCGAGGCAGACTATAAGGCGCTGATGCTGGAATTTAAAACGTTGATGCTGGGTCAGGAGGATGCCAGCGATACCCGCGAGTATTGGCTGGGGCAGAGCGGTGAGGATAATATGACCATCTCCGACTACCTGCTGCATCAGGCCAATGAGGCGCTGATCCGCGAGAAGCTGTTTTTGGAGCAGTTCGATGCGCTGGGGCTGAAGCTCAGCGAAACCCAGCAGGAGGCGATCGATCAGGCGCAGGCCGCGGCGGGCGAGGAAGCGCTGAAGCTGGTGAGCATGACCAAAAAGAATATGGTGCTGGACTATTACTTCGGCCAAGAGGGTACCCTGCGCCCGCTGAGCGATCAGGATATCAAGGACTATTATAACGTCCACTACGTTTGCGTGAAGCGGATCGTTCTCGATAAGGTGGATGCCGACGGCAAGCTGCTGGACGAAGCGGCGCTGGCGGCGGTTGCCGAGAAGGCGCAGTCGGTTTATGAGCTGGCCGCCGAGAGCGAGGAGGATAACTTCGATGCCCTGCTGGCGGAATACAGCGTTGAGTACGATCCGAAGGAAACCGACTATCGGATGGTTTATAACGAAAATTCCATCGGGGATCCCGCCCTGTTCCAAGAGCTTTCGCTGATGGAGCTCGGCGGCGTGCTGCTGCATGAATCGGATAAGGCCTACGTGGTGCTCAAGCGCTGCGATGCCACCGCCGACGATCTTTTCACCAGCACCGATCGGATGGAGATGATGGAGCAGATCCGCGCCGATGAGCTGGAGGAGCTGATCGCCGAATGGCGGGAGAAATACGACGTTCGGATCAATACCGAGATCATCGAAAAGTACCGCCCCGAAAATTTGAAATAATAAAGAGGAACCGATATGAAACGAACAATCAGCCTGATCCTTGCGCTGCTGCTCTCGATGGGAATGCTGGCGAGCTGCAGCGAGGAGGCGTCGCCTGCGCCGTCGGCCACGCCCGAAATTGCGATCACCGTCGGCAATCAGCAGGTTTCCGCCAACGATTATTACCGCTATATGTACAGCACCCGCTATTCCCTGCTGGGCAGCAACACGGATGAGCTTGCCTTCTGGGAGAGCGAAAAGGAAAAGGGCGTTACCTATTCCGATGCCGCAACCGAAGAGGTGCAGCAGCGCTGGATCGACCTGAAGCTCTTTGCCGAGGAATTCGATCGGCTGAAGCTCAGCTTTTCCGCCGAGGAGGAGAGCGCCTTTAATGCCGCGCTGGAGCAGGAGATCAACGCCTCGGGCGGCATGAGCAATTTCCGCGCCCAGCTTACCGCCAATCACTTTACCTATGAGGAATATAAAACCTCCCTCTACGATGCCATGAAGAAGGATCGGGTTCTGCTCCATTACTTCGGAGAGGGCGGCGAAAAGGCCGTTCCCATGGAGGAGCTGAAGGCCTACTACAACGAGAACAACGCCCGCATCAAAATGATCCTGCTCTCGAAGGTGGATTCCTATTATAATGAGCCGCTGGAGGAGAGCGAGATCAAAACCAAGCGGGAAACGATGGAGGATGCCTACGCCGCCGCGCAGCGGAAAACCGATCCCACCTATTTCGATGAGCTGATCAGCATCTATAGCGAGGATGCCACCACCCGCGGAAAAGGCGCCATCTACAGCAAGGGCGATGAGAGCGAGATGGCCAAGAAGGCCTTTGCGCTGGAGATCGGGGAGATCACAACCTTTGAGAATGAGGTCGGCTTCTACGTAATTCAGCGGTTCGACGGCACCACCGAGGACGTTTTCACCGAAAAGACCGTGCTGCAGGTGATCGAGGTATACTGCGCCGAGCAGATCGATGCCCTGCTGAGCGAATGGCGCGCCGCCGCCAAGATCACCGTTGATGAAGCGGTGGTCGAGCTCTACCGCCCCGAAAATCTGATCGGTCAATAAGAAGTTGACAGACGGCGGCAGCGACTATATAACGGAACTTGCATATTTGTAGGAGGAAGATGAAATGGAAGTTATTTTCGTTCTGCTTGCGTTGGCGGTTGTTGCCTTCGGGATCAGCATTGTCGTTGCCAAGAAATGTGAGGTAAGCGCGCTGCGGGTATTTGTGGCAATTGTAATTCCGTTGGCGCTGCTTATGATCGTTTTCTTTGCATTCGGCGCAAGGATGGGATAAGAGACTGATTAAAAAAGAGCGCCGAATTCGTCGAAATGATCCCGATCGCGTATGTGATACGCTGAGCGGTCATTTTTGCGGTCGGTGCCTTTTTAAACAGTCTGAAACAAAACCCAATCACCTTTGTGTGATTGGGTTTTGTTATTGGGGTTGGCGGATGTAATGTAAAAGTCTATATCAAAAAAAGCGAATTCTTTTATTATATAATCAAAACATTATATAACGGAGGAATATCGCATGATTAAGTTAAATGCCCTGAATCTTTTGAAAGAGCGCGGCCATAGTAAGTATTGGCTGTATAAGCAGTTAAACATGAGTTATCAGAATTTCAACAGGATGGTCAACAATGAAACACGCTCGATCCGTTATGAAAATATCGAAACGATGTGTTTGCTGCTCGAATGCACACCCGATGAGCTCTTTTATATTGATTATGAAAAATGAAAAATTCTCGGCGATGTTTTATCGCCGAGAATTTTTTGCTTGACAAATAATGCAAAAGTTATATAATGTAAACATGAGATAGTGAGGCGAAGTTGCTTCGCAGCTCAAAGTATTCACAAACGAAAGGAAACAGAAAAATGAACATGAAGAAATTGTTGGCTCTGCTGATGGCTCTGATGCTGGTGTTCACCATGGCTGCTTGCAGCTCCGACGGTGAGACCGAGAAGAAGGACGGCGAGCAGACCACGACCACGACCCCGAATGCCAATGCAGGCACCACCACCACGCCGAACACCGGTGTGCCCACCCTGCCCAATAGCGGCTCCACCACCCCCAATACCGGTGCTCCCGAATCCGATGGCGAGCTGACGGTTCAGCAGGCAATCATCGGTAACTGGGAAGGCAGCATGGATATTCCCGTAGAAGATGATATTATTGACGTGGAGATGATGGCCGAGTTTACCGCCACCACCGTGAAGTTCACCTATACCGACGAAGCCATTGAAGAAATCTGTATGGCACTGGGCGAAGATCCTGATTCCGAGGAATTTGAAGCAGCTGTTCAGCTCATGAAGGAAGAAATGGAAAACAATTCGGATATGCAGGGCACCTATGAGCTGTCCGATGATTGCGTTCTGACTGTGAACGGCGAAGTACTTGGTGGTATCATTTTCGACGGTCCCGATTCGTTCAACCTCTATGAGAACGTTGAGGATGACTCGTTCGGTGGCTCCTCAGTAAACTTTGATCGCGTAGCGTAATATTAAAAAAGCCAAAAGTTCCGCAATGCATCGGCATTGCGGAATTTTTTTGCTTGACAAACGATGTCAATATTATATAATGTAAACATGAGATAGTGGAGCGCCGGTTGCTTCATTTCTCCAAATTTCGATGAATGAAAGGAAATTGAAAAGATGAACATGAAGAAATTGTTGGCTCTGCTGATGGCCTTCATGCTGGTGCTTTCCATGGCTGCCTGCAGCTCTGAGGAAGAAAAAGGCGGTGCTTCTACCGGAATCGGCTCTCAGGCTTCGGATTCCGATAGCAGCGCAGCGATCATTGCCGGCAGTTGGACTGCCACCATCGACTACGGTCCGAACTACAGAAGCGGTACGGGTATCGATGTGGGCTCGCTCCCCGCAACCCTCACCCTGACGGTGAATGAGGCTGCTGCCGATGATGAGGGCCGCTTTGAGTATTATTTTGCCTCCATCATCACCGAAGAGGCGCTGGCCGCCGCCGCACAGCGGGGCATGAACGCTGCCGCCTCCCTCCTTACCGAGGATTATGAGGCGTATCATTGGACCGAAGAGGATTGGATCAATGAGCTTCGGGATAAATATGCCCTCGAGGAAGAGATGCACTACGGTACCTTCTCCGGCGAGACCTTCGACGGCGGTATCGGCATTGCCTTCACCATGAGCGAGGTATCCGAGGATCAATTCACCGCAACCTTTGAAAATAACGGTATTGTTGCCGTGTTTAACCGCGTTTAAGCAATGCGGGTAAAGAGGCGCTTGGCGCCTCTTTATTTTTCGGAAAATATGACATAAAAAACCGAAAGGAATTTTTGATTATGAAATGTGCAAATTGTAACCAAGAGTATGCAGACAACAGTAAGTTTTGCCCCTTTTGCGGCGCTCCCGCTCCCGCAGCGGCTCCCGCTCCCGAGGCAGCTCCCGCTTATCAGCAGCCCGCTGTCGACTACACCGTCGCTCAAGGCGTAGCCGAGCCTGCTCCTTCCAATAAAAAGGGTCTGATGATCGGCCTGATCGCTGCCCTGATCGTCGTTGTGCTGGGCGTTGGCGGCTTCCTGCTCTGGAAGTTTGTATTGGATGGCGATAGTGAGCCCGAGAAGGAAGGCACCTCGCAGAACGGCGGCACAACCAATGCCCCCGCGGGCAACAATGCGGCCGGCGGCAACGGCATTGCGCAGGGTCTTCCCGGCCAAGGTGCTACCACCCAGACCCCCTCTGTTCAAACGCCCTCTACCGATACGCCCTCGGTCAATACTCCCTCCGGCGGCACAACCTCTACCGAGATCAATGGGACCGTGGTCAGCGATCTGGACGTTATATTCCCGAACGACTACACCAACATTTCCTTTACCATCACCACCTTTGATGAGGCCGGCACCATCACAATGTCGCTGAGCTATGCGTTGCGCAATAATTCCGACGGCTCCTATGATCTCTATCTGCAGGATGCCATGGGCTTCGATGCAGCGTTGTTCCACGTGAACGATGCCGAAGAGATTACAAAGTACGTAGGAACCGATCTTGCACAGGATACCGTTTCAGATCAGGAAACGCTGTACAATGAACTGCAAGAAGCCTTCGGCATCATGGAATTGATCGGCTTCAATATGACCTTCGATAGCTCTTGCACCATCTATAAGCTGAGCGACGTAACCCACTCAACCGGTGATGCATACAGCTACGCCGTGGAGCAGGGCGGTACGGTCATCTACATCCTGGTGGATAAGGTAACCGGCGCTTGGGTTGCCACCACCGATGAGGCCGGCAACGTGATCGTGTCTGTCAGCGGGCTATCTGTCGGAAATGCCAATATTCCCGGCGTTTAAATTAAAGCCTTTAGCATTGACAAACGGAAAAGAAAGGCGTATAATTGAAGCATCTCAAATACTGCCGTTGGCAGAAAGAAAGGAAACATGAGAAAATGAAAATGAAGAAACTGCTTGCTTTACTGCTGGCTCTGATGCTGGTGCTCACCATGGCCGCCTGCGGCTCCGATGAGAAGACCGACGACAAGAAGGGCGACGACACCTCCGCCGGTGAGAAGGTTGAAGACACCAACACCGAGGCCCCCTCTACCTCCGCTCCCTCCGAGGATCCCACTGAAACTCCGTCTGTGGACACCTCCGACCTGAGCACCTTGATCGTTGGTAAGTGGAACGTTACCATGAAGGGTACCGACGTAGCCAACGCGATGAAGGCGCTGCTTGGCGAGGCTGCCGATGCTTTCGATTTCTCCGGCCTGACCAAGAGCTTTTCCATCCAGTATGATTTCAATGCATCGGGCGTTGTAAGAATCTCCTTTGATGCAGAGTCTATGAAGGAAACCTATGCCGAGATCTATACCGCTATGGGTATTGCAGGCTCCGATCTGGATGCCGCTGTTGAGGTGGCTCTTGATTCGGCTAAGGGCGAATTCGATAAGCAGGCTCCCTATGCGATCGATGGCAATACGCTGACCGTCAGCGGCACTACCTACGGTGAGATCGAAATCATCGATGCAAATAACCTGACGATGACCGACTCTACCAATATCCCCCTTGCCATGACCCGCGTAGCCTGATTTAATTGATCCAAAGAGGTGTTTCTTCGGAAACACCTCTTTTGTTATGTTTGTTATGTTTCTGTTGACATCACAATTTAAAAGGAATATAATTTTTAAAAAGGCCGAAAGGAATTTATAATTATGAAATGCCTAAATTGCAATAATGAGTGTGCTGCAGGCAGCAAGTTCTGCCCGTTCTGCGGCAGCGCATCCTTTGAGGCGCCTGTCCCTCAGGCAGCGCCCGCTCCTCAGGCAGCGCCCGCTTATCAGGCAGCACCCACCCCTCAGGCAGCACCCACCCCTCAGGCAGCGCCCGCTCCTCAGGCAGCGCCCGCTCCTCAGGCAGCGCCCACAGCCGTTCCTGCGGCACCTGCCTCTTCCAATAAAAAGCCGCTGTTGGCAGGCTTGGTTGCGGCCTTGCTTATCGTTATGGTGGGCGTCGGCGGCTTTCTGTTCTGGAAGCTTAGCGGCGGCGATGAGGATAAGGGAAATGATGGTAACGGCGGCTCCACCGCTCAGGATGGCGGCAACGTCGTGGGCGATAGCAACACCGGCAACGCCGTGGTTGCGCCCGTGCCCGATGGCGACGTTGCGACGCAAACGGCGCCGACGATCATCGGCACCTGGAGCGGTGCTCTGGACGTTACCGATAAAATGAATGCACAGATGGCCGAAACCTACGATGCATCGCTTCCCGGTCTATCCGACGTGCTGGTATTCAATAACTTCAAGGTTTATTATTCCTATGCCTTTACGGAGAACGGTGTGACGATTGGGTTGAAATCCGATGATCTGCAAACACTTGCCGAGCGTTGGCGTGCAGATCTCGCCGCGTACATTATGCAGGTAGAGAGCTGCGATGAAGCAACCGCGGCAGCCAATGCGGAGGCCTTTCTTTCCTCCTTTGTGGGCTCCTTCTCTCCGATTTTGAACCAAAACAAAACGTCAACCTATTCGTTGCAGGGGAATACCCTGTTGATCGATGGATCCGTGATCGGAACCGTTGAGTTTATCGGCGCGAACCAAATGCAACTGACGAACACACAAACCAAAGAGGTTCTTACTTTGACCCGTCAATAATGAAAATGCGCAGCGATAGCATGATCGCTGCGCATTTTTTGGAAAGAATTATTGACAATACGGTTCAAAAGATTTATAATTTTTTAAAAGTAAACCGAAAGGAATATGAATTTATGAAATGCTTAAATTGCAACAATGAATGTTCTGCCGATAGCAAGTTCTGCCCGTTCTGCGGCGGCGCTTCCTTTGAGGCTCCCGCAGCTGCCCCCGCAGCCGCTCCTGCCGCGCCCGCTTATCAGGCGGCACCTGCTCCTCAGGCGGCACCTGCTCCTCAGGCGGCTCCCGCTCCTCAGGCAGCTCCTGCTCCTCAGGCAGCTCCCGTTTATCAGCAAGCGCCCGCTGCTCAGGCTGCACCTCAGCAAGCCCCCGCAGACTACAGCGCGGCATACGCCACCGCAGCGCCCGCTTCCTCCAATAAGAAGGGGCTGATGATCGGCCTGATCGCTGCCCTGATCGTCGTTGTGCTGGCTGTTGGCGGCTTCCTGCTCTGGAAGTTTGTGTTGAGCGACAGCGGCGATGGCGACGATAATAACGATGGCGGCAGCTCCTCTTCCGAGGTTGAGGGCGATGGCGTTGTCAACGAAATCGTCGGCGACGACAATACCGGCAATGCCGTGGTTGCACCCCTGCCCGAGGGCTCCGGTTCTTCTTCCGATTCCCCGGTTGTTACTCCCGTTGTTCCCGAGCCTCAGCCTCAGGAGATTTCCATCGTCGGTAATTGGTCCGGCTCGGTGGCAATGAGCACAGCATTTGCCGGTTGCCCGGACATTGCGGTAAGCGTCACCTTTACCGATTCTACCATGACACTGTATCATGATCCCGCCTCTGTAAGAGCGTTCTATGAGGCAGTGATTGAATTGAACGGCGGCGATGCCAGCCAGCTCGATACGGCAGTCGACCAATTCCTGGAAGGCTTCAACATTTCCGTTTCCTATGAGCTGACCGAGGATGGCGTTCTTTACCTCGAAGATACCAAGTATGCGGTTGTCGATACCCTGACCGCCGACACCTTGGTCTACATCGATAATTCCAACGTGGCATATAATCTCAGCCGCTAATATGAAAACCGCAATGCGTTAGCATTGCGGTTTTTCAGACTGTCAAAAAAGGCACCGACCGCAGAAAAATAAAAAAACAAAAGGCCTCTGCCAATACAAAAAGTTGCAAGGAGAAAGAAGATTTTGCTCTTTCTCCTTGTTCTTTTTTATATTCGACAGTCTGAAAGCTGAAATAAACTTTTGTTGACATTATCTGTCGTTTTTGATATACTGAAATCAGGAGAACAATCATAATGAAAAGAGGTGGATTCGATGAAACGAATTTTAGCAACGTGTATGATTTTGCTGATGCTGCTTGCGATGGCAGGCTGCGGCAAGAATGAAGGAAAGACTGCTCAAAGTGCAACCGCAGTTGTGGCGAAGGATGAGGAAACGCCGCAGGCGGAGGGAACGGAAATCGAATCCAACGCAGAGCCGTCGACGGATTCGGAAACGGTGGAAGGAACGAAGGAAGGAACGAAGCCGCCCGCTGCCGAAACAGATTTGCCGACCAAGCCCTCGGAGGAAGCGCAAGCCGAAACCAAGCCGCCGCAGCCGAGCGGCGATGAGGAGAGCCCGCTGCTGAAGCGCAATACCGAGCTGGAGCAAAAGCTGGTGGGAAGCTGGAGTACCCAATATGATTTTGGGGAGGCCATGACGGAATCGTACGGCACAACGGCTACGCCCGGTCAATATGCGATTGAGATGCACTATATCTTTGAGGCAAACGGTAAGGTGCGGTTCAGCTATGATGAAACCCATATGCGCCCCATTGTGCGGCAGATGTTGGTCGATTCCCTCACGAAAAGTGCTGCCGAGCAGGGGATGAGCTTGGAGGCTTCGGGCGTCACCGATGAGTTGATCGAGCAATCGACCGATATGACGGTGAGCCTGCTGACCATGGCGCTGCAGCCGATGGACTATGCGATTTATGACGAAAACGTGCTGTGGTTCGGCGGCACCGAGGAGGGAACGCTCCTTGAGGTAACCGCGCAGCGGATTTTGCTGGAGGATTCCGACGGCAAGCAGATGGTGCTGACACGAAATTGAAAAAAGCTGTGAGAGCGTTCGCTCTCACAGCTTTTTTAACGTCCCTTTAAAAAGGCATATAGCCGATTGGTAATGCGGGCCTCCAAGCGAGGGTGATGGAGGTCGGCGCGCTTCAGCAGCGGAACGGCAAGCCGATCGGTCTTGCCGTCCATCGCGAAGGTCAGCAGCAGCCGCTCTCCGATGGGGTGGGGCTCGGTATCTACCGTGATGCGCAGGATATCGCCGTTGGGATTGGCCAGCGGATAGTGCGAGCGGAACCGAAAGTCTGAGCGGTATTCCACTGCGAAGGGCGGCAGGATGGCGCGGAGCGCCTCGGTCAGGTTGTCGGCAGGGATGATATATTGTCCCACCAGCCGCTCGATCTCCTCGGCGGCGGGCTGCATTTTGGCCTCCGCCTCCGCCTGATCCTTCGCCTTGCAGGCCAGCCGCACCCGCACCGAAATCTCCGATGCGTAAAGGGCGACCGTCACCTCGCCTTGGGCATGGATCAGCTCCTTGAGGGTCATCTCCATGGAGCTCTCGCCCAAGCCGACGGTCAGGATGTCGCGGGTGAAGATGGTGTCCGTCTTATAGGGGGCAAAGAAGTCGGCCAGGCCGTGCTCCAGCAGGTAGTTCAGCTCCTTGGGCGGCCCCGGCAGGTTGGCGATCATCCGCCTGCCCGCCTGCATCACGCAGCCGTTGGCGGTGCCGACGTCGTTTTCCAAAATATAGGCGTCCTTGGGAAATTGGGCCTGCTTGAAATTGTTTTCGGGCACCTTGTCGTAGCCCGAAACGAAGCGGCATTTTTGCTCCACCTTTTCGGCCTCGGCGGGGATCAGCTCCATCGGCAGCCCCAAATACTCTGCCGAAAGCTCCTTGGTCAGATCGTCCTCGGTGGGGCCCAGCCCGCCGGTGGTGATAACGCAGTCGGCGCCCCGCTCGAAGGCGAGGGCAAGGCAGGCCTTGAAGCGGGCGGGGTTATCCCCCACGACCGTTTGATGGTAGACGTTGAACCCCCGCTCGCGGCAAAATTTTTGCAGGGCGGTGGCGTTGGTGTTGACGATCTCACCCAGCAACAGCTCGGTGCCGACGTTGATGATTTCTATTGTCATTTTTCCAAAGAGTGCAGATACTCGATGCAGATCTTGGCCTCGGTGATGCCGTCGGGCTTGCAGGTCTCGCTCTCCACGACCATGGGAACGTTGTTTTCCTTCGCCCACGCCCAAACGTCGGCAACGGGGGCTTCGCCCATACCCAGCGGGGTGCCCTTACCGTCGGCAGAGCCATCCTTGACGTGCACAAAGAGCAGGCGATCCTTCACGCGGTTGAGCAGGTTGATGGGCTGCTTCATGCCAACAAACGCCCAATAGGTATCCACCTCGAATTTCAGGTCGGTGCGATAGTAGAGCTGATCGAAGATCTGAGCGCCGTCCTCATTGGGCAAAAACTCCCGATGATGGTTGTGGAAGGAGAGGGCGATCCCCTCGGCGGCCAGCTTGGGCAGGATCTCATTAACCTGCGCGATGAAGGTGTCCAGCCGCTCCTGGGTCTTGAGATTGTAGCCGGGGATGATGTAGTGTTTGTTGCCGATGGCCTTGTGGTAGGCAACGGTCTCTTCATAGTTGTTCACCAGATCATCGAAGGCGGAATGGGTGCCCGAAAGCTCCACGTCATACTTTTTCAGCATGGCGTTGACCTCCTCGGCGGTATGGCCGAAGAAGCCTGCAAATTCCATCTTCTTATAGCCCAGCGCCGCCACCTTGGCGATGGCCTCCTCCAGGCTTTGCTCGGTGAGATCCCGAACGCTGTATAGTTGAAGTCCGTATTCCATGGTTGTGTCCTCCGTTTTTTTCTTTAGCATAGCATTTTGAAAAAATGAAGTCAAGAACTTTTGTCAATACCTCTTTATTTTTCATAAAATGTATGGTAAAATAGTTTATATCTAACCTTTTTGATGAAAGGAAGCAGTCCATGGACAGAATTATCATCAACGGACCCTGCCGTTTGGAGGGGGAGGTCGAGATCACCGGTGCCAAAAATGCGGTGGTTGCGATCCTGCCTGCCGCCATGCTGGTCAACGGGGTCTGCCGCATTGAGAACGTACCCCACATCAGCGACGTGGAGAATATTTGCAATATTATGATCGCCATGGGTGCGAAGGTCAGCCATACCGACGAAAAAACCTTAGAGGTGGATTGCTCGGCGGTGCGCTGCACCGAGGTGCCCTATGAATATGCCCGTAAGTTCCGCGCCTCCTATTATTTTCTCGGCGCATTGCTGGGTCGGTTCGGGGAGGCCACGGTCGCCCTGCCCGGCGGCTGCCATCTCGGCGCCCGCCCCATCGATCAGCATATCAAGGCCTTCGAGCAGCTCGGGGCCAAGGTGGAGATCGCCCACGGCAACGTCCATTGTAAGGCGGAGGCGCTGAAGGGCGACAGTATTTATCTGGATATGGTTTCGGTGGGTGCCACCATCAACGCCATGCTCGCCGCCACCAAGGCCGAGGGTCTCACCGTCATTGAAAACGTGGCCAAGGAGCCCCACATCGTAGACGTGGCCAACTTCCTCAACTCGATGGGCGCCAATATCCGCGGTGCGGGTACCGACGTCATCAAGGTGCAGGGTGTGGGCGAGCTGCTGGGCGGCAGCTATGCCGTTATCCCCGACCAGATCGAGGCGGGTACTTATATGGCCGCTGCCGCCGCCACCGGCGGGCGGGTGCTGGTCAAGAACGTTATCCCCAAGCACATGGAGTGCATCACCAATAAGCTGGAGGAGATGGGGGTCGTTGTGGAGGAATACGACGACAGTATTCTGATCGACGCCACCGCACCCCTCAAGAAAACCAATATTAAAACCATGCCCTACCCCGGCTTCCCCACCGATATGCAGCCCCAGATGGCAACGGTGATGCTGCGGGCCGAGGGGGTCAGCAAGATCAACGAGGGCGTTTGGGACAGCCGCTTTAAATACACCGAGGAGCTGATCCGCATGGGTGCGCTGATCTCGGTGGCAGGTAAGATCGCCACCATCGAGGGCGGCCATCCGTTGCTGGGCGCACCGGTGCGGGCTTGCGATCTGCGGGCGGGCGCTGCGATGGTGATCGCAGGGCTGATGGCCAAGGGCACCACCACGATTGAGGAGATCAGCCATATCCGCCGCGGCTATGAGCGAATTGTGGAAAAGTTTGCTGCGCTGGGCGCAGATATCCGCTTGATTTTGGATTAAGGAGATAAAAAATGGATCAGTATCAAAAGGGAACAGCCAATTATAACCGGTTGAAAACCGACCGTCTGCTGATGGACTTCGACCTGCGCGCCGTCTATACCGGTGCCTTTGAGCGGGCCGCCAAGTTCATCCATGATGAGCAGGCGATGAACGTAACCCTCTGGAAGCGCTTTGTGGAGCAGTTCCGTCTCGGCGACGACAGCGAGAAGGGCGCTTGGCGCGGGGAGTATTGGGGCAAGATGATGCGGGGCGCCTGCTTCGTCTATTCCTATACCCGCGATGAAGCGCTGTATCGGGTGCTGCGGGATACCGTTGAGGATATGATGACCACCCAAGACGAGCAGGGCCGCATCGCCTCCTTCACCGCCGAAAAGGAACTGTTCGGCTGGGATATGTGGTGCCGTAAATACGTGCTGTTGGGTATGCAGTATTTTATGGAGATCAATGACGACGAGGAGCTGAATGCCCGCATCATTGATTCGATGTGCGGTCAGGTCGACTACATCATGAGCAAGGTCGGGCCCGAGGAGGGCAAGCTGAGCATCTACCGCACCTCCCAAACCTGGCGCGGTCTCAATTCCTCCACCATTCTGGAGCCCATCGTTCGGCTCTACAGTCTGACGGGTGACGAGCGGTATTTCGAATTTGCTACCTATATAATAGAATGCGGCGGAACGGAGTTCGGCAATCTGGTGGATATGGCCTGCGAGGATCGGCTGATGCCCTATCAGTATCCCGTTACCAAGGCCTATGAGATGATGTCCTTCTTCGAGGGCGTTTTGGAATACTATCGCCTGACCGGCATTGAAAAGTATAAGACCGCCATCCTTAACTACGGTCGGCGGGTGGCGGAGACCGAGATCTCCATCATCGGCTCGGCGGGCTGTACCCATGAGCTGATGGACTATACCAAGGTGCGCCAATGCGACCTCAACGCCAACGGTCTGATGCAGGAAACCTGCGTAACCGTAACCTGGATGAAGTTCTGCGCCCAGCTTTTGCTGGTGAGCGGCGAGGTCACCTTCGCCGACCGCATGGAACAGGCTTATTATAATGCTTACGTGGGTGCCATCAACTTTGAAAAGCGTGTTGATCAGCATACCCCCGTGCGGTATGAGCAGGGCAAGTTTGATCAGGAGCCGATTTTGGAATATCTCCATTTCGATAGCTATAGCCCCCTGCGCCCCGGCACCCGCGGTGCCTACGTGGGCGGCCTGCAGCAGATGCGGGACGGTCACTACTACGGCTGCTGCGCCTGCATCGGTGCGGCAGGTCAGGGCGTGATGCATAAAACGGCTGCCCTTTGGAGCAAGGACGGCGTGGCGCTGAGCTTCTATTTCCCCGGCGCGCTGCAGACCAAGACGCCTGCCGGTGAAGCGCTGGAGCTGAAGATCGAGACTGCCTATCCCGTGGACGGAAAGATTCGGATCACCGTCAACCCCGCCGCGGAGGAGGCCTTTGATCTGACCCTGCGCATCCCCGCATGGTGCAAAAAGGCAACCGTTGCCGTCAACGGCAAGAGCGCTCCCGCCGAGGCGGGCTGGCTGACCTTAAGCCGCGCCTGGAAGGCGGGCGATACCGTAACGCTGGAGCTGGCAATGGAGGCAGAGTTCTTAAAGCCCGAGCCCTTTGGGGAGATCACCGTCAATACCGACGTGCATTGGAAAGAAGATAAGATCTACCCCATCACCTTTCAGGAGCAGGAGGGGCATATGGATCAGGTCGCGATCACCCGTGGCCCGCTGGTGCTGGCGGCGGATGCCCGCTTAGGGTATGACCCCGCCGATCCCATCGAGCCCGACGGCACGGTGCGGCTGATCGACCCCGCCACCCTGCCCTTCCCTGCCGAGCTGGCTTTGGCCATCGGCCTCAAGAACGGCGGCGAGCGGATCTTAGTGGACTACGCCTCTGCGGGCAAGACCCTGGATGAAAGCTCCAAGATGGCCGCGTGGATGCCCACAAAATAAAAAAAGTCTTTATTTTTCCCGTAGGATATGCTAAGATATAAAAAGAAATCAAGATTTCGGAGGATCAATACGATGAAGAGAATGAAGTGGACGGCGTTGGTTGCCGTCGTTGTAATGCTGGTTTCCATGTTGGCTGTCGGCGCAAGCGCCGAGGTGGGGCTGACCGTTGCTCCCGCCGCTGTCGCTCAGGCAGGCGGTGAGGTTGTGGTCAACGTTTCCTTGCCCGCCGATTCCGATGTGATGGGTGCCACCTTTGAGATTACCTACGATCAAACGGCGATGAGCCTGAAATCGGCTGCCAACGGCGAGCTGTTCAGTACCTTTGTCGGCACCGATGAATCCACCGTCGGCTCCAATCCCTTCCGCGTTTCGGTTGTCAACGGCAGCAACGTAACTGCGTCGGGCGTGGCCTTCACCCTGACCTTCACCGTCAACGGCGACGCCGCAGCAGGTGCGTATGCGGTTTCGGTTTCCGCCGTCAAGGCGGTCAACAAGGCGGAGGAGACGGTGGCAATTGCAAGCGGCAGCTGCAACGTTACCGTGGAAGAAAGCCCCGTCAAGCTCGGCGACGTCAACGGCGACGGCAGGGTTTCCCTCTTCGACGTGCAGCGCTTGCTCAATTATCTCAATAATCCCGAATCGGTTGAGATCGTGGCCGCCAATTCCGATGTCAACGAAAACGGCTCCATCGGCCTGACCGATGCCATCGCTTTGCTGATTCAATTAAATAAGTAATAAGTAAATTGCACCCATCCCGGCTTGCGGGATGGGTGCTCAGACTGTCAAAAAAGGCACCGACCGCAGAAAAATAGGTAAAACCAAAAGTATGTGCCAATATTAATGATTGCAAGGAGAAAGGAAGTCTACTCTTTCTCCTTGTTCCTTTTATAAGGAAAAAATCCGCATAGAGATGCGGATTTTGATTGGAATTTTTCTGCTATCCGCCGATCCGCCCTCTACCGTACCTATGTACGCCGACGAGAACGGATCGACGAATTCGGCACTCTTTTTTAATCAGTCTCCC
>JAFQKO010000173.1 GCA_017396865.1 Clostridia bacterium
GAGGCAAAATAGTTGGCGGTCTGGTTGGAGGCGCGCTTGATGTCCTTAAAGGTGAAGCGGCGCTCGTTTTTGTTGACGTCCAGATGGAGCATGGCCAGCTTATCGGGATATTTCTCGGCGATGGCATCCACGATGTCGAAGCCGTAGTTGAAGTTGTCGGTGTTGACAAACTCGATTCTTTGCAGGCGGCCCTTTTCGTCCTCCTCGGTCTTAACAAACTGCTCGCAGATGAGCTGCTCGGACTTACGGGCGGTGGCGATGCTCTTGCGCACCGTCGTCTCCTTGGTCTCCTCACCGGGCAGAACAACGGCTAAAAAGGAGCAGGCCTCGCCGTCAACGGCGATCATGCCGTGGGGGGTGGAGGAGTTATAGTAGATGCTGTCGCCCTCCCGCAGGATCTCGGTGTTATCACCGACCTGCACCTTCAGCGAGCCGGAGAGGATCAGGTCGAATTCTTGGCCGCTGTGCTTGGTGAGGTGGATGGGCTTATTCTGCTGGGCGGGGTCGAAATCGTAGCGCACGAAATAGGGCTCTGCGATCTTATCGCGGAACATCGGGGCTAAGTTGCGGATGTCGATGCCGTCCTCCTGCGCGGTGGTCTGGCCGTGACCCTTGCGGGTAACGGTGTAGCCGGAAAGGCGGGCGGAATGACCCTCCAAAAGCTCGGTCAGCTCCACGTCGAAGGCTAAAGCACATTTATGAATAAAGGTGAACGGAATGTCCGCTTGCGCGTTTTCGTAAATCAGATATTGCTCCCGAGATACTTCCGTTTTGGCCGCCATTTCGCCAACAGACCAGCCTAAAATGTCACGCATCTCCTTAATACGGGCGGCGATCTCCGAAAGCCGAAGCATTGAGGTGTTAGTTTCCATGTTGATGTTCTCCTTTCAAAAATACAGTTTTAAAATAAAAAAACTCGTCTCAAATTTCTTTGAGACGAGTTTGAATAAACAATACCCGCGGTACCACTCAAATTGCATCCTTAAGATGCCCCTCAGGCTCCATCAAGCCTTATGCTTTCACGCAGCAGTTACGGAAGGCGCCTACATAAATTTCGGACCTTCAGCTCGGAAGTGATGGGATACTCGGCGCTCCTTTACCGGGATCACACCATCCCCGGCTCTCTTTGAAATTCCTGCCGAATCCGTCTTCGTCATCGCTTTTACTATTTGAATTATGGGCTCATTTTAGCACTATGATTTTTATTTGTCAATAGTTTTTTTGAAAAATGTGAGCGGTTATTCTTTTTCTAGATCTTGAAATTGCTTCGATGTGACAAAAATAGGCAAAACACCGCAGGTTTTACAAGTTTGCAACGTCTCTTGTAAAGCTTTGCAGTTGGGGCAAGTCCATTGAAATTCGGAGTTTGGGGAAATTGATAATTGGTTATATTTTATGAATTTACTTTTTCGGCGATTCGTCAAATGATATCTGTAAAAAAATGCGCCGACGGTGGACAGGCAGAAGATACAACTTCCGACGATGCCCCAAGGTATAATGGGCATTATAGGACTAATGGTCTCTGAAGAAAGAATGGAAATTGCCGCAACATGAAAACTTATGTATGCAACATATAGAAACCAAAAGAACGAATCGTACTTTAATGATTTGTATAAGAAAAAATAAAAGAGCAATTTGATGAAAACATAAGTTATTTTGATATAGGTGTAAGTAGAATCAACTGAATTAAGGTGGTTTAAGGATGAGGTTGCAGTGTTATTAGTTGTTGTGTAAAACCACATAGATAAATAAATCAAGATAAGTACAAAAAACAAAGAGTAAAATATTAGTTTGTCTATAGATGTTATGCTTTTTTGTTGCGCCATTTAATGTAAAGGTCAAAATCAGGCTTGCTTTCTTCTTGGATTAGGGGTTGCTTTTGGTTAAAAACAACAGACGTACCTATATGATTTTTTAAGGGGGATTTTTCGATTGTTTTGCCGGCAATCTCATCTGCAAATTGCGGCACATAGGGTGTTTTCTTTTTCATAATTTTCTCCTTTACAATTCCTGAATCAGCATAAAAATGCGGCGAACGACGGGGAGATAATGGGTACGATGGAGGAATTCTTCATCGTCCCAAAGCCGCTCCACCCGCCAGACCCGCTCGGCGAAGGCGGGCAGGTTTTCAACGGCGCGGCTGATCTCCTGCTCGTAGGTACATTCCCAGATGGAATACTGACCGCCCAATACCTGCTCGGTGGGCGCAACGTGGATGGGATTGAGCCGTGCAGGGGAGTTCGGCCACCAATGCTGCCATTGATGCACATCCCAATTCAAGATCTCGGGCACGCCCCAGCGATGGTTGGGGGAGGGCACGATGTAGAGGGGCTTCCAGCTTCCGTTGATGATCTTGAAGCCCGCTTTAAGCAGGTCGGGCGCCAGATGATAATGGGATTCCCAGGCGCAAACGATGGTCTCCTTGGGGATGTGGTGGACGCCCTTGGGCGGGAAGCCCTCCCAAACGATGGGGGTTCTGCCCAGCGCCAGCACCATGCGGGATACCCGACCGACGAACTCGCTGTAGAGTTCGTATTCGTCCTCGATGCCCTGCTCGGCCATGTAGCGCTTGCAGTGGGTGCAGTAGTTCCAGGTTTTGATGTTGGCTTCGTCGCCGCCGATGTGGATATAAGGCGAGTTGGGGAAAAGCTCGCAGATCTCTGCGAGCAGGGTTTGGATGGCCGTCATCGTTTCGGGCTTACCGGCGCAAACGATGTTTTTACCGGTTACCTTTTCGCCCGATTCGGTGTAGCTGACTCCGCCCTCGCCCTCCAGCTCGTTGGCAAAGAGCTCGGGATAGGCCGCATTGAGCGCCTTGGCGTGGCCGGGTGCTTCAAATTCGGGGATGAGGGTGATGCCCCGTGCGGCGGCGTAGGCATTCATCTCGGCGATCTCCTCAAGGGTGTAGTGCTTGCCCTCGTTCAGCTTAGGGTAGGCCTTGGAGGGAAGGGTGAAGGCCTGATCGTCTACAAAGTGAAGCTGCAGATAGTTGAGCTTCAGCATAAAGCAGATGTCGATATAGCGCAATACCGTTTTGGCGGGATGCCATTGGCGGGCCAGATCGATCATCACGGCGCGGTAGCTCTTTTCGGGCGCATCCTCGATCAGCGCCTTTTCCATCGTTAAGGTATCCTTGGCCTCGACCGCCATCAGCAGGGTGGCGCAGGCATGGAGGATCCCCGCCTCGTCGGCGGCGAAAAGGGTGATCCCCTCGCGGCTGTCGATACGGTAGCCCTCGGGCGGGAGCGAGGCATCTTTTTTTAAGAGAATGCCGCCCTCGGCGATGGCAAGGGGCTTGCGGAAGATCTTTTCAAAAGAAGCTGCCAGCACCTCGCATTGAGCGGGAAAATCGGCGCTGTATACGGTATAGGGAATGGAGACCGTCCCCTCGATCGGTTCGATTTTTTGCGGGGTGGGAATGATATTTTGAAGCATGATGAATCCCTCCTTTTTTTGATGCTTTTATTGTACTTCATTAGGGGACAAAAAGCAACAAAAAATGGTGGGTAAACCCACCATTTTTCAGAATTATTTTCTTTTCACAACGTTGGTTGTCGATTTCACAATGCAATCGGCGGGGTAGACCCCGCGGCAGGCGGTGAGGGGGTAAACAGAGGTGTTTTTGCCGATCACCGTACCGGGGTTGAGAACGCAACCGCAGCCCACGTCCGCGCCGTCGGCCAGCAGTGCACCGATTTTTTTAATGTCGGTCTGATAGTCCTCCTCGCCGCGGATGACGACGGGCTTTTTATCGGCCTTCAGGTTGGAGCAGACCGCACCCGCACCCATATGGGAATGGTTGCCGAGAACGGAATCGCCCACGTAGTTATAGTGCGGCACCTGCACGTCGTTGAGCAGGATGCAGTTTTTCATCTCGGTGGAGTTGCCGATGACGCACCCCTCCCCGATGATCACGTTGCCCCGCAAAAAGGCACCGGGGCGCAGCTCGGTATTGCTGCCGATGATGGCGGGGGCTTCAATGGTAACGGTAGGGTAGATCTTGACGTTTTCTCCCACTAAAACGCCTTCTTTTAAGAGGGTAAAGCCTTCGATGCCGCTCTCCAGCAGCTTTTGAATGGTCTCTCCGATTTTCGGCAGCATTTCCCATGGGTATTCTGCCTGCTTAAAAAGGGCAGTGAGGTAGGGCGTTTTGCAATCGTACAGCTCTTTGGTTTGAACCTTTTTAATCAACTTGATGACCCCTTTCTATGATGACGTCGGTGATCTCTTTGGTATATTCCATGCAAAGGGCCTCGGTCTCGGCCTCCACCATGACGCGTACCACCGGCTCGGTGCCGCTCTGCCGCAGCAGAACACGGCCGTTGCCGTTGATCTTTTGCTCCACGGCGGCGATGGCCGCCTGCACCGCCTCGTCGGCAGAAACGGCCGCCTTATCGGCCACCTTGATGTTTTGGGTGAATTGGGGGAAGAATTTCAGCGGCTCTGCCAGCTTGGCAAGGGTGGATTTGGTGTCGCAAAGCTCCTCTGCCAGCATGATGGCGGTCAGCAGACCGTCGCCTGTGGTGGCATATTTTTTGAGGATGATATGGCCCGAATGCTCGCCGCCGAGGGCGTAGTCGCATTGCGCCATCCGCTCGTAAACGAAGCGGTCGCCCACGGTGGTGTGCACCGTTTCGATGCCTGCCTCCTTGAGGCCTGCGGTCAGACCGCTGTTGGACATAATGGTGGCAACCACCGTGTTGTTATTGAGCATTCCGCGGCTCTTCAGCCGCTTGCCGAGGATATAAAGGATGGCGTCACCGTCTACGATGTTGCCGTGTTCATCCACCGCGATACAGCGGTCGGCATCGCCGTCGAAGGCGAAGCCGAGGTCGAGGTGCTGCTCCCGCACCAAGCTGCAAAGCCGCTCCATATGGGTGGAGCCGCAGCCCTGATTGACGTTGAGGCCGTCCGGCTCGGCGCCGATCACCACCGTTTGGGCACCCAAGGCGCCGAATACGGCGTTGGCGATCATCCAGGAGGCGCCGTTGGCGCAATCCAAGCCGATCCGCAGATGGCGGTAGGAGTGGGAGGCCAAGGAGATAAGGTAGGCCACGTAGCGATTTCTGCCCGCCACGTAGTCCACGATGCAACCGATCCGCTCCCGCTTGGCCAGCGGCAGATCCGCCTCGGCAATGCCCAAGGCGGTCAGATCGCCGTCGATATAGGCTTCAATCAGGGCGGTGGTGTCGTCGTCCAGCTTTTCACCGTGGCGGTTGATCACCTTGATGCCGTTATCGGTAAAGGGATTATGGGAGGCGGTGATCATAATACCGCAATCAAACTCATCCTGGCGGGTGACGTAGGAGATGCTGGGGGTGGTGGTAACGTGCAGCATATAGGCATCCGCACCCGAGGCGGTGATGCCCGCTACGATGGAATATTCCAGCATATAGCTGGAGCGGCGGGTATCCTTGCCGATGACGATGCGGGGCCGATAGTTGGCCTGCCGCCCTGCCAAGGCCGAGCCGTAGTACCAGCCGAGGAAGCGGCCGATCTTATAGGCGTGCATGGAGGTGAGGTCCTTATTGGCCTCGCCGCGGAAGCCGTCGGTCCCGAAATATTTATTGCGCTTGGGCGCTTGCGGGTTGTTGCCGGGCAGGGGGATCTCGTCCTGCAAAAGCTCATCGGTGGAGATGCCGAAGAGGGTGCAGAGCTGCAGCACCTTATCGATCTGCGGCAATGCCTGATCCATCTCCCATTTGGAAACCGATTGGCGGGATACCGAGATCTGCTCGGCAAGCTGCTCCTGCGAAATATCTGCGGCGGTGCGTAAGTGCAAAATCTTTTCACCGATTGTCATGATAAAATACCCACTTTCCGATTAATATAATTACAGTTTATGATATTAGCAGATGAATTATCAACTTTCAATCAACTTTGCCTTGCATTTTTTCGCAACCGCAAGTTGCGAAAATGAATTACTTTGCTTCTATTATACACCTTTTTTAAAATAATTAAACCCCTTTTTGCAAAGTTTTCATAACAAAAGCGGGTTCGTTGAAAAACGAACCCGCTTTTGTTATTTTACTTCAAGCCCAGCATTTCGATGGAGGTCTCCCGCATTTTATACTTCAGGATCTTGCCGGCGGCGTTCATGGGGAACTCCTTGACAAAGACGAAGTAGCGCGGTACCTTATGCATCGCCATATGGGAGGCGCCGTAGGCCTTCATCTCCTCCTCAGAGGATTCCTGCCCTGCATGGAGGATGATCCATGCGCAGCATTCCTCGCCGTAGCGCTGGTCGGGCACACCGACCACCTGCACGTCGCGGACCTTTTCGTGGGTCAGGTAGAATTCCTCGATCTCGCGGGGGTAGAGGTTTTCGCCGCCGCGGATGATCATATCCTTCAAGCGGCCGGTAACCTTATAGTAGCCGTCGGGGGTGCGGCAACAGATATCGCCGCTGTGCAGCCAGCCTTCGGCATCGATCGCCTCGGCGGTGGCCTTGGGCATCTTATAATAGCCCTTCATAATGTTGAAGCCGCGGGCAACAAACTCGCCGTTTTCGCCGTCGGGCAGCTCGTCGCCGGTCTCGGGGTCGATGATCTTACACTCGACGCCGGGGAAGGCGGAGCCTACCGTTTCAACACGGTGGTCGATATCCTCGTTGACCTCGCCCATGGTACAGCCGGGGGAGGCTTCGGTCTGGCCGTAAACGCTGATGATCTCTTTCATATTCATCTCGGCGGCGGCACGGCGCATCAGATCGGGCGGGCAGTTGGCGCCTGCCATGATGCCGGTGCGGATATGGGAAAAGTCGGTCTTGGCAAAGTCCTCGTGATTAAACATGGCGATAAACATCGTCGGCACACCGTTGAAGCAGGTGATCTTCTCGGCGGTGATGCAGGCCAGCGAGGATTTGGGGGAGAAATAGGGCATGGGGCAGATGGTGCCGCCATGGGTCATCAGATTGGTCATGGAGAGCACCATGCCGAAGCAATGGAACATCGGCACCTGGATCA
>JAFQKO010000174.1 GCA_017396865.1 Clostridia bacterium
GGTGCCGGGGAAGATGGCCTTATCAATGGCCTTGGCATACTCTTCTTTGCAGAGGATCAGACCGCCGCGGGGGCCGCGAAGGGTCTTATGGGTAGTGGTGGTCACAATATCGGCATAAGGCACGGGAGAGGGATGGAGCCCTGCGGCAACCAGGCCTGCAATATGGGCCATATCCACCATAAACAGCGCACCCACGCTCTTGGCGATTTTTGCGATCCGCTCAAAATCAATGATACGGGGATAAGCGGAAGCACCTGCCACGATCAGCTTAGGCTGATGCTCCTTGGCCAATTTTTCAAATTCATCATAATCGATCTTGCCGGTCTCGGCGCTGACCCCATAGGGAACAAAGTTAAAGAAGGCGCCGGAGAGGTTTACGGGGCTGCCATGGGTCAGATGGCCACCATGGGCAAGGCTCATACCTAAGACCGTATCACCGGGCTTTAAGAAAGCGAAATAAACAGCGGTATTGGCCTGGGCACCGCTATGGGGCTGCACGTTTGCGTGATCGGCGCCGAACAGCTTACAGGCACGCTGACGTGCCAGTTCTTCCAGCTCATCCACGCAGAAGCAACCGCCGTAGTAGCGCTTGCCGGGATAGCCCTCGGCATATTTATTGGTCAAAACGGTACCCATCGCTGCCATGACGGCGGGGGACGCCACGTTTTCGGAGGCGATCAGCTCGATGCCGTCCTGCTGACGCTGATACTCCTTTTGGATCATGCCACCCACTTCGGGGTCCATGCTGCAAATAAATTCCATATTCTTCTCTACCATTTTTATGTTCCTCCTCTTATTTATTTCCTAATTCTTTGGTACGTTCATAGGCGGCTTCCACCGCTTCCATCGATGCCGCGCGGAAGGCATAGCGTTCCAACGCTGCCACCCCTGCAATGGTACTGCCGCCGGGGCTGCAGACCGCATCCTTCAGGGCACCGGGATGCTTTTCGCTCTCCAGCACCATTTTGGCGCTGCCCAGCAAAGTATTGGCCGCCAGCTGCTCTGCCAATGCGCGGGGCATTCCGCATTTCACCGCGCCGTCTGCCAGCGCCTCAATAAAGAGGAAGGCGAAAGCGGGACCGCAGCCCGAAAGGGCGCTGCCTGCATCGATCAGTTTTTCTTCCATGGCATAAAGCTTGCCCGCCTTGGCAAAAAGGGCGCAAAATCCGTCGATCGCCGCTTGCTCAGCCTCGGCGGTATAGAGAATGGTTCCCTCGCCCACCGCCACCGGCATATTCGGCATCATCCGAATCCAAGGCAGAGCCTTACCGCTCATTTCCTTTAAGGTTGCAATCGAAAGACCTGCCGCCATGCTGACCATGATCGGCTTGCCCTCGATGGGCAATGCCTTTAAAACAGCCTCCATCATCTGGGGCTTCACGCCCAACACGATATAATCGCAGGCTTTGGCAATTTCTTCATTCGTTGCGATCCGGGCGCCCAGCTTTTCTGCCAGCACCTTTGCCTTTTCGGCATCCGCATCAGCCAAAAGCAGATTGGCGCCGCCCACTGCCTTCGCGGCGGCGGTTGCCAGCGCACCGCCCATATTGCCGCATCCGATAAATCCGTATTTCATATGCTCACCTCACCTGACCGCTGCCGCGGACGATATATTTATAGGTCGTCAGCTCCCGCAGCCCCATCGGGCCTCTGGCGTGAAGCTTTTGGGTGGAGATGCCCATCTCACAGCCCAAGCCGAACTGCCCGCCGTCGGTAAACCGCGTGGAGGCGTTGACGTATACCGCCGCGCTGTCCACCAGCGCCGTAAACAGCTCTGCATGCTCGGGTGTTTCGGTGATGATCGCCTCGCTGTGGCCCGTGGAATGGGCGGCGATATGGGCGATCGCCTCACGAACGTCGCCGACGGTTTTGACCGCCATCACGTAGTCTAAAAACTCGGTATCAAAATCCCGCTCTCCTGCGGGGGTTGCGTTCATCCATCTTTGCGCCGCAGGATCGCAGCGAAATTCCACCTGCGCCAGCCGCTCTTTGAGCTTGGGCAAAAAGGCGGGTGCGATCTTCTCGTGGACGATGCAGACCTCCGCCGCATTGCAGACGGACGGACGGCTGGTTTTGGCATTCTCGATGATCTTCAGCGCCATCTCCTGATCGGCGCTTTCGTCCACGTAGATATGGCAGATGCCCGTCCCCGTCTGGATGACCGGCACCTTCGCCCCCTCCAGGCAGGCATTGATCAAGCCGGGGCCGCCGCGGGGGATCAGCAGATCCACGTAGCCCACCGCCTCCATCAGCTCTCTGGCCGATTGGCGGGTGGTATCCTCGATCAACTGCACACCGTCGGCAGGCAGGCTTGCATCCTCAAGACCTGCCCGCAGGGCGGTTACGATGGCATTGGCAGATCGCCAAGCCTCCTTGCCGCTGCGCAGAACGCAGACGTTGCCGCTCTTAAAGGCCAGCGCCGCCGCATCGGCGGAGACGTTGGGGCGGCTTTCATAGATGATCGCCACCACCCCCATCGGCACGGCGGTCTTTTCGATCACCAGCCCATTGGGGCGCTCTACCCGCTCCAACACCGCTCCGGCGGGATCGGGCAACGCCACCACCTCGCGGATGCCCGATGCCATATCGGCGATCCGCTCGGCGGTCAGCCGCAGGCGATCCTGCATCACAACGGTCATGGTATCACCGTAGGTCTTCAGATCCTCGGTATTGGCCGCCAAAATCGCGTCGGTCGCGCCCACCAGCCGATCGGCCATGGCGAGCAGCGCCTTGTTTTTATCTTCGGTTTTCAGCACCGCCATCGCCCTGCGGGCGGCAACGGCCTTTTTCAAAATCTGCTGTGTGGTCATGCTTTTTTACCTCGAAAGAGGGTGCCTACGGGCTTGCCCTCCAAAATATCATACAGCACCTCGGGATCGCCGCCGTTGGCAATCACGGTGGAGATGCCCTTCTCCATGCAAAGCTCAGCCGCATGGAGCTTGGTGGCCATGCCGCCGGTACCCAAGGCAGAGCCCTTGCCGCCCGCCGTTGCCAGCAGGGCGGGCGTGATCTCCTCCACGATCGGCACCAAGGTGGCATCGGGATCGGTGCGGGGATCGGCCGTATAAAGACCGTCGATATCCGTCAGCAGGATCAAAAGATCCGCATTGGCTACCTGTGCCACAATCGCACCCAAGGTGTCGTTATCGCCCACCGCGATCTCGGCGGTGGAAACGGTATCGTTTTCATTGATGATCGGCAGGGCCTGCAGCTCCAAAAGGCGATGCAGGGTATTGCGGAAGTTCTCATAACGGTCGGCATGGTTCATATCCTCTCCGGTTACAAGGATCTGCGCCACCGTATGATTATATTCCGAAAACAACCGATCGTAGGTATACATCAGCTCGCACTGCCCCACTGCGGCGGCCGCCTGCTTGGTGGGCATATCCTGCGGGCGCTCCTTGAGGCTGAGCTTACCGACGCCCATTCCGATGGCGCCGGAGGAGACCAATACCAGCTCATGGCCTGCATTTTTGAGGTCGCTGAGCACGCGGCAGAGGATCTCGATATGGCGAATATTCAGATTTCCTGTTTTATGAGTGAGCGTTGAGGTGCCCACCTTAACGATTACACGCATACGGTTTCTTCCTTCTCTTTTCGTTTACTTTCTGTCGGTTTGGCGTTGGCCAGCATCAGCTTCAGGCGGTTTTCCTGATTGACCTTGGTTGCACCGGGATCATAGTCGATGGCAACGATATTGACGTCGGGATTCTTTTCCTTGATCGGCTTCATCATGCCCTTGCCGCAGATATGGTTTGGCAGGCAGCCGAAGGGCTGGGTACAAACGATATTCTTCACGCCGCTGTGGGAAAGCTCCAGCATCTCGGCGGTGAGCAGCCAGCCCTCCCCCATCTTGGTGCCGTGGCTGATATAGCCCTTCGCCATCTCCACCGTTTGCTCAAAGGGGGTAGGCGGCGTAAAGGTGCCCTCTTCCTCCATAATCGCGATCAGGTCGCGCTTCTTTTTACACATCAGCCGATAGGCAAGGCCGCTGATCTTGCTGACCAACGCACCCCGACCGTACAGCCGATGGTCTACCGTTGCATTATAGAAGCAATAGAGCAAAAAGTCTGCCAAGCCGGGCACCACCGTTTCGGCGCCCTCGTTGACCAGAAACTGCTCTAAATTATTATTGCCCAGCGGGGAAAATTTCACGAAGATCTCCCCCACGACCCCCACCTTAACAGCAGGGCGGGGTGTGACCTCGATGGCAGCAAAATCCTTAAGGATCAGCCGATAGTTCTCTTTGATCTTTTTATATTTTTTACGTCGGCCCTTGCCGATCTCCTTGGCAAGCATTCTGCACCAGCGGTTTGCCAGATCCTGCGCCTCGCCCTTGTTATTCTCATAGGGACGCACCTGATTGACAAGGCTCATCAGCAGATCGCCGTAGAGAATGGCATACATCATGCCGTGGATCTTGGGAGGATCCAGCTTGAGGCCGGGATGCTTTTCGATCCCGCCGAAGCTCATCGCCACCACCGGCACGTATTCATACCCCGCCTTTTTCAAGGCCTTGCGGAGCAGGGATACGTAGTTGGAGGCGCGGCAGCCGCCGCCCGTTTGGAAATAGAGCAGCGCTGTTTTATGGGGATCATATTTCCCGCTTTGCAGAGCATGGATAAACTGACCGATCAACAGCAGGGCGGGATAGCAGGTATCGTTGTGAACGTATTTCAGCCCCGTTTCGGGGATCTCGGGCCCGCTTTCGGTCAGCAATTCCGCCTTATAGCCATAGGTTTCCAAAACGCTGATGATCAGCTGAAAGTGCATCGGCAGCATGGTGGGTACCAGCAGGGTATAATCCTTTTTCATCTCTTTGGTAAACTGAATGTAATAGGGATTCATTTACTTGCCTCCTTTTCATCCAGCGCACCCAGCAAGCTGCGCAGGCGGATCCGAACCGCGCCCAGATTGGTGATCTCATCGATCTTAAGCTGGGTATAATACTTGCCCTTGGATTCGAGAATATCCCGCACCTCATCGGTGGTAATGGCATCTACGCCGCAGCCGAAGGAAACAAGCTGCACCAATTCCATATCGGGATTCTCCGCAGCCAAAGCGGCGGCGCGGTAAAGCCGCGCATGGTAGGTCCATTGGTTGAGAACCTTAACCTGAATGGGCTTTTGCAGATGGAACACACTATCCTCGCTGACCACCACAAAGCCCAGCGAAACGGCCAGCTTATCGATGCCATGGCCGATCTCAGCGTCGATATGATAGGGGCGGCCTGCCAGGATCATGATCCGCTTACCGTGCTTACGGGCAAATTCGATCGCCCGCTCCCCTTCGGCGCGCACCGCCGCCATATAAGTATGATAGGCCGCCAGCCCCGCCTTCACAGCATGGGCGACCTGCTTTTTGGTAAAGCCGCCGAACTGCTCATTGAGCAGATTCAGCAACACGTTTGTCATATTCTTCGGACGGTTAACGTCCATATACGGGGCAAGGAATTTGGTTTGCGCCAGATCCTCCACGTTGCCCCGCAGCAGCTCGGAATAATAGGCCACCACCGGGCAGTTAAAGTGATTATCGGTATCCCGCTCATCCATATTATAGGTCAAGCAGGGATAGAAGATACCGTCGACCCCCTCCTTGATCAACTGCTGCACGTGGCCGTGCATGATCTTGGCGGGGTAACAGGCGGTATCGGAGGGGATGGAAAACTGCCCCTTTTCATAGGTGCGGCGGGTAGACATCCCCGATAATTTCACCGTAAAGCCCAGATCGGCAAAGATGCCGTGCCACAGCGGCAACAGCTCATACATCCCCAGCGCCAGCGGCAGGCCGATGGTGCCGCGGGTACCCTGCGCCTCGGGCAGATTCATCAAATAATCCCGCTTGAACGCATGAAGATTGGGCAGCGCTTCCTCAGGCTTTTCCAGCCCCAAGCCCTTCTCGCATTGGTTGCCGGAGATAAACCGCTTGCCGTTGCGGAAGGTATTAACCGTCAGATGGCAATGATTGGTGCAGCCCTTACAGACGGTGGATTTGGCGGTATGGGTAAAGTTCTCCAACTCCGCCAGATTCATCAGCTTGGAGTCCTTGCAGCGCTTGGCATACAGCGCCGCACCGTAGGCGCCCATCAGCCCTGCGATGGCGGGGCGGATGACCTCGCGGCCCAGCTCCCGCTCAAAGGCACGAAGCACCGCATCATTATAAAAGGTTCCGCCCTGCACCACGATATGCTGACCCAGCTCATCGGGAGAGCCGGCACGGATCACCTTATAGATGGCATTTTTTACCACGCTGATGGAAAGCCCCGCCGAGATATCCTCCACCGTTGCGCCGTCCTTTTGAGACTGCTTGACCGAGGAGTTCATAAAGACGGTACAGCGGCTGCCGAGGTTGACAGGCGCTTTGCCCTCCAGCCCGCGGGCGGCAAAATCCTCGATGGTATAGCCCATCGCCTTGGCAAAGGTTTCCAAAAAGGAGCCGCAGCCGGAGGAGCAGGCTTCGTTGAGCATAATGCTGTCGATGGCGCCGTTGCGAATCTTGAAGCATTTAATATCCTGCCCGCCGATATCTAAGATAAAGTCCACGTCGGGTCGGAAATATTTGGCGGCCGTGTAATGGGCGATGGTCTCCACCAGCCCGTAATCGGCCGAAAAGGCATTTTTGATCAAATCCTCGCCGTAGCCGGTGACGGCGCTGCCGCCGACCGTGATGCGATCACCCAGCTTGCGGCGGATCTTTAAAAGCTGCTCCCGCACGATCTCCACGGGATTGCCCTGATTGGAGGCATAGTAGGAATATAAGATCTCGTTTTGCTCCGAGAGCAAAACCAGCTTGGTGGTGGTGGAGCCGCAGTCGATACCGAGATAGGCCTTGCCGCTGTAGGCATCAAGCTCACGGTAGGCCACGTCGGCCTTTTGATGGCGGGCGGCAAACGCCGCATAGTCTGCCTCGGTTTCAAAGAGGGGCTGCAGGCGATCCTGCAGGCTGACCTGTCCTTGGGATTGCTGCACGCTTTCCAAAAGGGCATCCAACTCATAGCGCTGCTCCTGCTTGGCGGCATACATCGATGCGCCGTAAGCAACCGCGAAGCGGCCGTATTCGGGAAAAACTGCGTTTTCGGGAGATAATTTCAAGGTTTCGGTGAATCGCTTGCGCAAGCCCTTGCAATAATAGAGAGGGCCGCCCAAAAACAGCACCTTACCCTTGATGCGTTTGCCCTGCGCCAACCCTGCAATGGTTTGATTCACCACCGCCTGAAAGATGCTGGCCGCCACGTCCTCTTTTCTTGCGCCCTGATTCAAAAGAGGCTGGATATCGGTTTTGGCAAAAACGCCGCAGCGGGAAGCGATGGGATAGATCCGCAGCGCCTTCTCGCTCAATTCATCCAGCTCGTCCACCGTTACGTTCAAAAGGGTAGCCATCTGGTCGATAAATGCGCCGGTACCGCCTGCGCAGCTTCCGTTCATTCGTTCGTCCATCCCGCCGTCGAAGAAGATGATCTTGGCATCCTCGCCGCCCAGCTCGATGACACAGGAGGTATCCGGCTCCAACGCCTTGACCACCTCACCGGTGGCAAACACCTCCTGAATAAAGGGCGCTCCGATCGCCTCGGCAAGGCCAAGGCCTGCCGAGCCGGAGATGGCGATCGCCATCTCCTCGCCCTTGACCAAAGGACGGATGCGCTCCAGCAGCTCGGCAGTCTTTTCCCGCACCTGCGAAAAATGCCGCTCATAGCAATCGAAGAGCACCTTCTCATCATTCCGCAATACCACCTTGGCGGTGGTGCTGCCTATATCAATACCCAAATACAACAATTTTGTTTTCGCCTCTTTGTCTCTCGATAAAACGATATAGTAAAACAGTTTAATTATAATATAACGAAACATATATTTCAATGCCGAATTTATTAAATTTCGTTCACATTTGGCGAAATAGTGAATTTTTTACATTTTTGTGCCGAAAAAAACCTATTTTTTTTACGCAAATAGGTGTATAATGAACCAAAGAAACGGAGGATCATGCCATGAAATACAGCGGAACAGCATTAAAAGAAATATCTTTTCCCCTCGGCGGCATCGGAACCGGCTGCATCGGGCTGGCGGGCAACGGTCGGCTGATCGACTGGGAGATCTTCAACCGCCCCAATAAAGGCAGCGACAACGGCTACAGCCACATCGCCGTGAAGGTGGGCGATCAGATCCGCATTCTGCAA
>JAFQKO010000175.1 GCA_017396865.1 Clostridia bacterium
ATCGTAGCCCAGCTCGGAAACGGCGGCGGCAACCTCGGCGAGGGTGGCGCTTTCGTCCAGCATGGCAACCGCCTCGGCCTCTGCCTCGGCGGTGGGCTCGGGGGCGCAACCGTCGGCGATCTTTTCGGTGATGTTGTGGATAGCGGTGGAATCCAGATCGCTCTCGGCGCCGAGGGTATCGGCCTTGGCGCGGAAAACGTCGGCCAAGGTATCGGCGGCCAGATAGTCGCCGCAAACGGCGGTCTTAATCCCGTCGGCCCCTGCCTTGATGGCTTCGATGGCGCAGGCTGCGGCCATGGAGAGGGCATCGGAGGGCTGGATATAGACTTTGAGGCTGCAGGCGGCCTTGATCTCGGCGATCAGCGCTGCATAGTCCTCGGGGAAGTAGATGCCGCTGTCGTCGCAGATTGTAACGGCGGTGGCACCGTTCTCCTCGGCGGTCTTGCAGCAGGCTGCGATGAAGCCTTCCTCAGCACGGGAGGCATCGCGGGCAACCAGCTCTACGTCGTTGCAAAGAGCGGACGCAGCCTTGCAAAGGGCGGCGATCTTCTCCAGCATCTTAGGCGCTTTCAGATGATAGGTGTATTCCATTTGAACGGTGGAGGTGGGCAGCAGGATCTGCAGGCGGGGTGCGGCAGCATCCTTCACGCAGGCCCAGGCGACCTCAAGCCCCTCAACGCTGTCGGCAGGGATGGCAACGGCGGCATTCTTTAACGCACCGGCGATGGTGCGGCAAACAACGGCGTCCTCCTTTTCGTTGACCATGGCAGGCAGCTCTACGGCATTCACACCGGCTTGATCCAGCAGCTGGGCGGCGTTCAGCTTCTCGCGGAAGGAGAGGGCATTTTTCTGCTCTGCGTATGCACGCAGGGTCACGTCGGAAACAATCATCTTTTTCATAAGTCTAATATCCTTTCGGTGAAAATACATAAATAAAAAATCCCGCAGAGAGTGAAAACACTCTTTGCGGGATGATCAAAACTTTTGACCACGGTACCACCCGTCATTGCCTTCTTTATATAAGAAGACCACTCATCAGGCTCTATCAAGCCCTTGGCCTGTTACGGGACCACCCGGGATCTCATACTTAAACGGTTCCGAGATCCTGCTCCGATACGAGACAGCGCCCGCTCCGCTTACCGCCTCACACCATCCGACGGCTCTCTGAAAAGACAGGTTTGCTTACGCTTAATATCATCATAGCATTTGCAATTTGGTAAACATTTTAACGCAATGAAAATGATTTGTCAACAGTTTTTTTAAAAAAAATTGCTTCTGCGAAAAAAATATGCTACTATAATAAAAAAGGAGGGATCTCCGTGATCGCAGAAAGCATAAAAACCGTTTGTGCGGGCGGCTGCAGTATCAGGCGGACGGTGGTGCACCGTGCCGTGCCGAACCCTAAAAAATATATCTGTATCGCAGGGCAAAGGCAGTACGACCGCTTTTTCTACGTTACCGCCGGTTGCTTTCATTTAAAGAATAAAAACGGCAGTGAGCTCGTCGCCGAGGCAGGCTCCGTCCTCTATCTGCCCACCGACGTGGAGTATGAATCCTATTGGGATGAAGAGCAGCAGGGCGGATTTCTGAGCTTTAATTTCTGTCTTATGGACGAAGAAGGCCGCCCTCTTTCCCTGGCAAAAGAGGCGGAGGCGGTGGCGAAGGATCCCAAGGGAGAATTGTATGCCCTCTTCAACGGCGCGTTGGAATGCTACGTTCATGCAGAGCGATTTGCCGAACTGCGGCTGCAGGGCTATTTTTACGACATTCTCTACGGCATTGTAAAACAGGTGGAGCGCCGCAGGCTGAAGCAGGAGGAGGACGTGGGGCGGATCTATAAGGCGCTGATCCATTTGAACGATCACTATATGAGCGAGGTCACCGCCGAGGAGCTGGCCGCCATGTGCGGGATGAGCGTGGCCACCTTCCGCCGACTTTTTAAAAAATACAAGCAAACCTCCCCCTTGAAATATAAAAATCATCTGCGGATGCTCCATGCCAGGGAGATGCTGCAAAGCGGGCTGTATACCGTTTCGGAGATATGCGAATTGGTGAACTGTACCGATCTTTCCCACTTCAACAAAATGTATCGCGCGGAATTTGGCATTAATCCATCGGCAGACGTACCTGATTGAAATTTACAAACAGAATATTGAAATTTACATAGAAAAATCACCTCTGATGCGGTATAGTATAAGAGGTGATTTTTATGTTATACAGTGCTTGTATCGATATGCTCTTCGGGGAGCATGACTTTTACGACCGTCCCGCCTTGGTGCGCCAAAGCGGAATCGAGGCGGCGGAATTTTGGAAGTGGAGCAATAAAGACCTGCCCGTTCTGCATCAAAAACTGCGGGAAAACCGCCTTGCGGTTTCCATCTTTAATCTGGACTCCGCCGATGAGCGGCTTTCCTATGATCTTTCCCGCGGAATCTTAAATGCGGGCAGAGCCGAAGAATTGGTGGCGGCCTTAAAGGAGACCGCCCCCGTTTACCGTGCGCTTGATGCATCGGGCATCATCCTGCTGGTGGGAGAGAGCCTGCCCCTGCCCAAGGAGGAGCAGCTGCAAAACGTGCTGACCTGCCTGCAGGCGGCCGCCCGCGTAGCGGAGCAGGAGGAGCTGCAGCTGGTAGTGGAGGCGTTGAACGATATCGACCGTCCCAATTATTTTATGCCTCGCGCAAAAGACCTTTTCGAGTTGGTAAGGCAGGTAAACAGCCCCCGTCTGAAGGTACTCTTGGATCTTTATCACGAGCAGATGATGGAGGGAGACCTGTTCTCGGTCATTCGGGAAAATATCGATCTGATCGGGCATATCCATATTGCCGACGTCCCGGGCAGGCATCAGCCGGGTACGGGAAACGTCCCTTACGGCGATCTTTTGGCGCTTCTAAAGGAATTAAATTATGAAGGGTATTGCGGCTTTGAATTCCGCTCTACCCTGTCCGACGCGCAAACGGCGGACTTTTTAAGGAGGTATATTCAATGAAGGTAAAGCTTGGTGTGGTGGGCTACGGCAGCTTCAGTAAGGATTTTGTGGAGCTGTTCCGTAAGCATCCCGACGTGCAATCGGTCTGCATTGCGGAGCTGGTGGAGGAGCGCCGCATTGCGGTGCAGGAAAAGTACCCCGATATGAAGGTGTACCCCTCCTATGAGGCGATGCTGGAGCAGGCGGATATCAACAGTGTGGCGGTGTTTACCCAGCGCCATCTCCATGGCAAAATGGTCATCAAGGCCCTTGAAGCGGGCAAGCACGTTTACAGTGCCGTTCCCATCGGCTGTACGGTGGAGGAGGTCACCAAGATCGTAGAGATGGTCAAGGAGAAAAAGCTGGTCTACATGATGGGGGAGACCTGCTACTATTACCCCTCCGCCATCTACTGCCGCGAAAAATATCGGGAAGGGAAGTTCGGCAAGTTCGTCTATGCCGAGGCGCAGTATTACCACGACGTGCGGGAAATGTACAAGGATTATCAGCGCAGCGGCGGTGAAAAGTGGCGCCGCGTGGCGGGGATCCCTCCCATGTTCTATCCCACCCATTCCATTTCCATGGTCTTTTCCGCCATCAATGAGCACGCCACGCAGGTCTCCTGCATGGGGCTTCGGGACGATTACCCCGATGATATCTACGGCGAGGAAAAGAACGATTTCACTAACCCCTTCAGCAACGAGACCGCCATCTTTCGGATGTCCGGCGGCGGGGTGGTGCGGATCAATGAGTTCCGTCGGGTGGGCATCAATAAGCCCTCCACCTATATCACCTGCTTCTATGGGGAGGACGCCGCCTACGATTGCGTCACCGACCGTCATTTTTATCAGACCGCGCCCTTTACCGATCGTTTCGGGGTGGAGCATCCTCAGCACGTGGAGGACGTTTCGGAGGAGCTGATGCCCATTGAATACACCAAGCTGAAGCGGGGTGAGATTTCCGAGTTTATGGGCAAGCCCTGGGTTCCCGATCGATCCCCTGTCAGCGTGCAGGGTATCACCGGCTTTGCCCCCAATCAGGATCAGTCCCGCCTCCCCAAGGAGCTGCTGGAGGGCTACGGCAGTTATGCCCATTTCAATTCCCATCCCTTCCTGGTGGACGATTTCGTCCGCGCAGTGGTGGAAGACAAATTGCCCCCCAACAATGCATGGGAGGCGGCACGGTATATGATCCCCGGTCTCATCGCGCACGAATCGGCCCTGCAGGGGGGAAAGCTTATGGATATTCCGGATCTGGGAGAAGCGCCCGCAGAATTTGAACGTCTGGAGTATACGAGAAAATATGATTAAGGTCTGTATCATCGGTTGCGGCATGATTGCGGGGAGCGCCCATCTCCCCGCATACCGTGCCTGTAGGGATTTCGAGGTGGCGGCAGTATTCGATATCAACGAAGATGCCGCCCGAAAAACCGCCCTTGAACACGGTGTGCCCTACGTTTATAACGATTGCGAAAAAATGCTGAAGGAACAGCGGCCCGACGTGGTTTCAGTCTGTGTCCCCAATCTTTTGCATAAGGAGTATACCCTGCTCGCTCTGCGATACGGTGCCCACGTCCTTTGCGAAAAGCCGCTGGCGTTTACCTTGGCGGAGGCTGAGGAGCTTTTTGAGTATGCCGCCGCCTGCGGTAAGCATCTGATGGCCTGTCAGACCCTTCGCTTTCTGCCGGAGCGGCTGGCGGCCTGTGCACTGCGGGAGCAGATGGGGGAGGTCTACCATGCAGAGGTCTCCCGTATTCGCAGAAGAGGGATCCCCACCTGGGGTAAATTCCATCTGAAGGACTACTCCGGCGGCGGTGCGTTGCTTGATATCGGGGTTCATGCCATCGATAGCGCCCTTTGGCTGATGGGCAACCCCAAGCCCTTGCGGGTCACTGCCCGCATGAAGCAGGTGCATCTTGAGGAGACAGGCTCCGCCGAGGGGGCAGGGGATCTGAAGGGGGTCGCTCGATCAAAGAGCTTTCGCCCCGAGGAGATGGACGTGGAATCCTTTGCAAGCGGGATGGTGGACTTTGAAAACGGCGCAACCCTCGCTTTTAAGGTGGCGTGGTCCGCCAATCTGAAGGAGGAAAACAATATCGTTCTGGCAGGGGAGCATTGCGGCATCGATCTTGCGGAGAAAACCGTCCTTCACGGCATCGTGGAGGAGCCCTTGGCGGTAACTCCGAACGGCTTTTCGGAAGAACCCTTCTTCGGGCATTTCTGTCTGGTTCAAAACATGGCCGACGTCCTTCTGCGCGGCGCTGAGCCCTTTATCAAGCCCGAAGAAACCTTAAACGTCACCGCCATTTTGGAAGCGGCGTACCGTTCTGCGGAGCAGGGAAAAGAGATTCAACTATAATAAAAAGAGCTGTGATTTCACAGCTCTTTTTTGTATAAAATACGCTCCGCGTTTTTATAAGCGATCTTTTCGCGGTCGGAATCCTTGAGGGGCAGGCGCATAAAGTAGTCGGCCTCCTCCTTGGGATCCCAAAGGGGAAAGTCGGTGCCATAGAGCACCCGATCGGCACCGTATTGATCAATATGGCGCATAAAATCCGCCTCGCTCATAAATTGGCGGGAGCTGGAAAGATCCACCCAGCAATGCTCGTTTTTTAAAAGCTCGTAGGCGGTATCCTGCACGCCCCATCCGCCGAAATGGGCCGCCACCACCTCCAGCTTGGGAAAAAGCTCCAAAACCCGCTTTAAGCGGCGGGGATGGGAATAGTCGTAGCGGGGGTCTCCGGTGTGCATGATCATCATCAGCTTGCCTTGGATCTCTTCGTACATGGGAAAGAGCCGTTCATCGTCGATGTTGAAAAGCTGGGTATCGGGATGGATCTTAATGCCCAGCAGCCCCGAATCTCGGATGAAGGCAACCTCCTCCATCAGATCCTCCATCTCGGCGTGCACCGTGCCGAAGCCGTGAAATTCGGGGTGGATGGCCAGCGCATCCAGAATGGTTTGGTTGATGCGGCGGGTCTGGGCGGGCTTTAAGGAAACCGGCAGGATGACGTACTCCTCAACCCCTGCCATGCGGCCTCGCTCCAAAAGGGTATCGGCGGTGCCGTGGAGGCCGCCTTTGTCCATCTCATAGAAGTTTCGAACCGCCTGGGTCGCTTTATCGGCGATGGGGTCGGGATATATATGGGTGTGAAAGTCGATTAATCTCATGTGTTTTTTCACCTCTTGTTGATTGAGTTTAACACGCTTTTATAAATATGTCAATGAAAAACCTTGACAAATTCCGTTTCCTTTGCTATACTTCTTTTCGAAATATTAAAACACTATGGAGGACACACACTCTTATCATGGATAGCGACAGTAGCGACGACGATAACCGTTGCCTTGCCGATAAGAATAAGCATATCTGTACCGAACAAAGGGGCAGGTATGCTTTTTTGCGTCCTTTTTTAGAAAAATAAGGAGTATTTTTAAAAAATGAACTACCCAATGTACATTACCATTATGGCGATCTGCCTGATCGGCTCAGCCTATTTCTCGGCCACCGAGACCGCCTTTTCCTGCGCCAATAAAACGCGATTGAAGGCGCTGGCGGAGGCCGGCAATAAGCGGGCGGCCCATGCGCTGGAGCTTTCGGAACGGTATGATCGGCTGATCTCCACCGTGTTGATCGGTAATAATATCGTAAATATTTTGCTGGCATCCCTTTCGACCGTATTGTGCGTTCACCTTTGCGGTGATGATATCGGAGCAACGATATCTACGGTGGTTACTACCATTGTGGTATTGATCTTCGGCGAGATCACCCCCAAGAACATCGCCAAGGATATGCCCGAACGGTTTGCCATGTTCTCAACCCCGCTGATTCAGCTTTTGATCTGGATCTTCCTGCCGCTGGTCTTTTTGTTCAGCCTTTGGAAGAAGCTGATCTCCAAGGTCTTCAAATCCAAGGACGATACCAAAACCTCTCAGGAGGAGCTGATCATGATGGTGGAGGAGGTTGAGCAGGAGGGCAGCATCGATGAGGATGAAAGCAACCTGCTGAAAAACGCCATCGAGTTTACCGAGCGCCGCGCCGAGGATATCCTCACCCACCGCGTCGATCTGGCGGCGGTCAACGTGGAGGACGATAAAAAGGAGATCTCCAAGCTCTATTCCGAAACCAAATTCTCCCGTTTGCTGGTCTATGAGGAGAATATCGATAATATTATCGGTGTGATCCATCAAAAGGATTTCTATGAGGAAGGCAAGATCACCGATAAGCCGCTCCGTGAGATCATGAGCGAGCCCTTCTTCATTCAGCAGAATGAAAAGATCAACGATCTGATGAAAAAGCTGCAGCAGAGCAAGTCCCATATGGCGGTCGTTCTGGATGAATACGGCGGCACCTACGGCATCGTTACTCTGGAGGATATTCTGGAGGAGCTGGTCGGCGAGATCTGGGATGAGCACGATGAGGTCGTAGAGGACTTCAAGGAGCTGGCAGAGAACACCTGGCGGGTGGATTGCACCGTCAATATCGACGATTTCTTTGATTTCTTTGAATTACCCAAGCAGGAGGACGTGGAAAGCGTTTCCCTCGGCGGCTGGGTGATGGAGCAGCTGGAGAAGATCCCCGAGGAGGGCGACGCCTTCAGCTTTGATAAATTAGACGTTACCGTAACGGAGCTGGATTCCCACCGCGTTGCCTTTGTTAAGGTTTTCTGCAACGCCGAGGAAGAAGAGGAAGAAGACGATTAATTAAAGAATAAACGCTGTCGGCAGGCTATCTTCTGCCGACAGCGTTTTTAATTATAGCATGATTTGCAGGCCGATCAGCGCCGCAATCAATGAAGGAATGGCAATGATCGCGCCGTAGCGGGTGAAGCGTCCAAAGGAAAGGTGGACCTTATGGGTGCGCAGGAGCTGCATCCACATGATTCCCGCCAGCGCACCAATGGGGGTGAAGAAGGCGCCGAGGTTGGAACCGATCACCGCCGCGTAGAGTGCGGCTGCGGCATCGCCGAGATTGGCGGTCACCCCCGAAAAGAGCACGCTCATGGGGATGTTGTTCATCAGGTTGGCGGAGAGGAAGGAGGTCACGCCGTAGCCCCATTCTTGGGGCAGCGGGGTCAGCAGCTCGGCGATGCGGGCGGTCAAGCCCACCTTATCCAAGGCCAAAACCAAGACGAACATCGAAAGGATAAAGGGAGCCATCTCCAAGGGCGCCCGCTTGAGGGTCTCCTTAATTACAACGAGGCTCTGCCGCCGCAGTAGGATACAGGCGGTTGCACTGATAAAGAGGCTCAGGGCGGCCACCAGAGCGATCAGCCACATCGGCAGATCCAATACCGAGGAAAAGACCAAAAAGAGGATGCAAACCGCCAGATGCCCCACGCCGATGGCGGTGAGGGTACGGTTGCGCAGGCGGGTGGGATGGCTTTTCAGCCTCATCGGCTGCTGCAGCTTTTTGCGGAAGATCAGCAGCAGCACGCCGAGAGAAACGCCGCCCGCCAATAGGGTGGGCAGGGCCATCACCCGAATGTAGGAGAAGAAATCCACTCCGGCACCGGTTGCTAAGTAGATGTTGGTGGGATTGCCGATGATCAGCAGCATGCTCCAGGTGTTTGCGGCGATAAACTCGCAAAAGAGATAGGGGATGGGGTCGATCTCGGCGTGGCGGGCAAAGTAGCAGATAAAGGGGGTAAAGGTCAGAACGATGATGTCATTGGAGGTAAAGACCGTTAAAACGGAAACGGTAACGTAAAGGGTCAGGAATAAGGATCTTTGACTCCCCTTGGCGCGCCCCAGCAATCGCTCGGCCAGATAGCGAAAGAATCCGATGCTGTCCAAAAAGACCGAGATCAGCGTCATGGAGAAAAAGAGGATCAGGATCTTGATGGGGTTCATGGCGGTGGGCGCAGTCAACCCCGCGGCCACCTCGCCCCAAGAGAGCACCCCACCGAGGATCAGCGCCAGCGCCCCGAGCACGGGCGGCAGCCAATAGATATTAATTTGTTCTCCGCGTATGGAGAGGGCGGGCTTGAAAAAGACCAGCCCGATCATTGCGGCGCAGGTCAGCAGACCGACGGTTAAAACGAATATCATAGTTTCTCCTCAAAAAATGGGCGCGATGCGCCCATTTTTTATTTCAACTTGGATAATTCTTTCATTCTTTGAACGTTGCTCAGGGTCTGCTTGCGCAGGCGGATGGAGGTGGGGGTGACCTCAATATATTCATCGGGGGCGATGAATTCGATGGATTCCTCCAAGCTCATCTTCTTGGGCGGGATGAGGCGCAGGGCTTCATCCGAGCCGCTGGCACGCATGTTGGTGACGTGCTTGCGCTTGCAGACGTTCACGGCGATGTCGTCGCCCTTGGGATTGAGGCCAACGATCATACCCTCATAGACCTGCGTGCCCGCCTCGATAAAGAGGGCGCCGCGCTCCTGGGCATTGAAGAGGCCATAGGTGACCGCCTCGCCGGTCTCAAAGGCAATGAGCGAGCCGCTGGAGCGGCCGGGGATCTCGCCCTTATAGGGCTCATAGCCGTGGAAGATGGAGTTCATAATGCCCTCGCCGCGGGTGGCGGTGAGGAAATCGCTCTTATAGCCGATCAGGCCGCGGGCGGGAACCAGATATTCCAGCTTCATGCGGGAGCCGTTGGGCTCCATCGAGAGCATC
>JAFQKO010000176.1 GCA_017396865.1 Clostridia bacterium
CCGCAGCCGTCGGAGCGGGATTGGGTTCCGCTCTCCCCCTGAAACAGCTTCAGGCTCGGCTTATATTGGGCGCGGATCTCCTCAAAGCATTGATGGCGGCCGATCCAATCCCGATCGTAAACGGTATAGGCATGGTAGGAAAGGCCGTCGAGGTAGTCCAGAACACCGGTGGCGGCAAATTCCCGCGCAAATTCCTCCTTACTGCAAAGGGTCAGACCGATCACCTCGCAGGTGGGGTCGGTCTCCTTACAAGCGATGGCGGTGGCTTTGGTAAATTCCGCCAACGCCACGGGGTCGGGGCCGTATTTCCAGCAGGCAAGGTTATCGGGCTCATTCCACACCTCGTAGTAGTGGATGCGGCCCTCATAATGGGCGACCGTTGCCCGCACGTAGCGATCCCATGCCGCCCGCTCCTCCTCGGTCTTGATGGGCGGGATGCCCACCGCGCCGAAATATTGCTTGGCCTCTTCGGTATAAAGCTCGTTGCCGTAGCAAAGGCAAAGCCAGGGCTCCACGCCGATGGAGATCATTTTATCAACGATACTGTCCAGCCATTCAAAATCGTAAACACCGCGCTCCCGCTCGGTGCGTTGCCAGCCGGACTGCAGCCGCGCCCATTTGACGCCGCTTTCCGCTACACGGTCGTAGGCCTTATTGGGATCGAAAACGTCCCGATCCAGCTTTTCAAAGCCCAGCCCGATGCGGGATTTTTTAATATCGACAGATTTTTTGGGTTGAATTTTTCCGATGGCGGTTAACCGTTCCATAACACACCCTCCTTGACAAGTCGTTATTTTAATTGTATTATAATAATTACGATATTTCTATCATAATTTACTTGATTTTATTAGAAATCTTACGGAGGACGTATGGTTTTACCTGAAATCGTGAACGCGGGGATCTATAATTCCCGCATCATTGCCAAGGGAAAAGCGGTCAGCAAGGGGCGCACCGCCTCGATGTTTGAGCTGGAGCTGCCGCTGGAGGGCGGCGGAATCAGCTATATCGGGTCGACCTCCATGCCCATCACCCCTGACATGATCATCTGCGCCAAGCCGGGTCAGCCGCGGCATACGAAATTCCCCTTTAAATGCTATTACGTGCATCTCATTTTAAATGAAGGGGTGCTCTACGATCTGCTGATGGCCACCCCCGATTTTTTCAAGACCGATCGGGCGGAGACCTACCGCACCATCTTTGCCAAGCTGGTGCGGCACTATAATACCTATGGGGATGAGATCCTGATGCAAAGCCTGATTTTGGAGCTGATCCATACCATCGGCAAGGATGCGGCCAAAAGCCGCGTGGCGGGGGCGCAAAAGCACCACCTGATGATCGGGCAGGTCACCCGCTATATCAAGGAGCACCTCACCGAGGAGCTGACGCTGGAGCGGGTGGCGCAGACGGTGCACCTGAGCCCCAACCATTTTCATACCGGCTTCAAGGCGGCGGTGGGCAAGACCCTCCGAGACTACGTGGAGGAGCAGCGCTTAAAGCTGGCGATTAATTTGCTGCTCACCACCGATTGTTCGCTGGCGGAGATCGCCTATGAATGCGGCTTTTCCTCCCAAAGCTATTTCAGCTACGTCTTTAAGCGGCGGATGCAATGCACCCCGCGGCAATATGCGGAGGAGCAAAACCGCCGCTATGAAAAGGAGATATGAAGAGCGCCTTCGGATCGGAGATGTTCCCGATCCGAAGGCGCTTGTTTTTATAAGAGCGTTTGCAGTTGCTGCATGGTTTCTTCGCTTGGGGCGAAAAAGGCGGGTGCTTCTTTGCCGAGGGCGGTATATTTATGCGCGCCCATGGCATGATAGGGGAGCAGCTCGATTTTTTCGGGGCTGCCCCATTGGGCGAGAAGGGCTTTGATCTGCTGCAGCTCGGCCGCATTGTCGTTGACCGCTGCGATGATGGGGGTGCGGACCCAAACGCGCGCACCCGCCCGAAGCAGCTTTTTTAGGTTTTCCAAAATCAGCTCGTTGCCTACGCCAACAAACTGTTTGTGTTTTTCGGAATCGAGGAGTTTGACGTCATACAAAAACAGATCGGTGTAGGGCAAGATTTTTGCAAAGTGTTCAAAGGGAACGTGCCCTGCGGTATCCACGGCGGTGTGGATGCCGTTTTCTTTGCACTTTTTAAGGATTTCATAAAGAAAATCGATCTGCAGCATACATTCGCCGCCCGAAAAGGTCACTCCGCCGCCTGAATTTTCATAAAACGCCCGATCCTTAATGATTTCGGCAAAAACCTCGTCGACGGTATATGCTTTTCCGCAGACCTTGCGGGCATCGGCGGGGCAGAAAAGGGTGCACCGCCCGCAAAGGGTGCACGCCTCATTTGGACAAACCGTTCGGCATTTACCGCAGCCGATGCATTGATTTTGGTATAGCATCATCTGCGGCTTGGTGCTTTGGCTTTCGGGGTTGTGGCACCAAGCGCATTTGAGATTGCAGCCCTTAAAAAATACGGTCGTTCTTATGCCCGGCCCGTCAATGTAGGAGTTGCGTTCGATATCAAAAAGTATACCGTTCATTTTTGAGAAGTCCTCATAATAATTTCATCCTGAATCGTTTCGTTCAGCTTGACGAAGTAGTCCGAAAAGCCCGATACCCGCACTCGCAGGTTTTTATAGTCCTCGGGGGTCACCTTGGCGTTGAGCAGATCCTCTTTGGAAACGTAGTTGAGCTGGAAATGAACGCCGCCGTTTTTGAAGTAGGTTTCCAGAAGGTCAACGGTTTTTTCAAAGTGGGCATCGTTTTTGATCAGCTGCTCATCCAGCATGATGTTGGTAACGGTGGCGCCGCAGCCGATGGCGTTGGGATCTACCGTGGCGATGGCGTTGAGCAGGGCGGTCAGGCCGTTGCGGTCTTTTCCTTCGCTTTGCTGCAGGCCGAATTTCAGCGTCTCGCCCGCATAGCGGCCGTCGGGCGTGGCGCCCATCTTTTCGCCAAACCATTTGTGGTGAACGTGATACCCGAAAAGATCACCGATCAACCAATGATAGCCAAAGAGATTGGTTTTATCCTTGAGAAATTCGTAGAGGCTTTGATAAAGTCG
>JAFQKO010000177.1 GCA_017396865.1 Clostridia bacterium
GCATCTGCTCCACCGGCGCACCGGTGATGATCAGGCCGTCGAAGTTGCGATGCTTCACATCATCGAAGGTCTTATAGAATGCCAGCATATGATCGGCAGGGGTATTTTTGGATTCATGAGACTTGGTGTGGATCAGCTCCAGCTCCACCTGCAGCGGGGTATTGCCCAAGAGGCGGGAAAGCTGGGTCTCGGTCTCGATCTTTTTGGGCATTAGATTCAAAAGCAGGATCTGCAGCGGGCGGATCTCCTGAATGGAGGCGCGGGTCTCGGTCATCACGAAGATGTTTTCCTTTTCCAAGACCTTGGCCGCAGGCAGTCCGTTTGGAATTTTAATGGGCATAGGATTGCTCCTTTTTCGTTATTTTACATAGGAAAGGGCATTTTCGATATCGGCGATGAGATCGTCGGCGCTCTCCAGACCGCAGGAATAGCGCACCAGGTCACCCGGTACACCGGCGGCGATCAGCTCCGCCTCGCTCATCTGGCGATGGGTGGCGGTGGCGGGGTGGAGGCAGCAGGTACGGGCATCGGCCACGTGGGTCTCGATGGCGGCGATCTTCAGGTGGCCCATAAATTCGCAGGCCGCCTCTTTACCGCCCTTCACGCCGAAGCTGATAACACCGCAGCTTCCGTTGGGCAGATATTTCTGCGCACGCTCAAATTCGGGGTCGCCCTCCAAACCGGGATAGCGCACCCAACTGATCTTTTCGTGGTTTTTGAGGTAGGTGGCGATCTTCAGGGCATTTTCGCAATGGCGGGGCATCCGTACGTGGAGACTCTCCAAGCCGAGGTTAAGCAAAAAGGCGCTCTGGGGAGATTGCACCGAGCCGAGATCCCGCATCAGTTGTGCGGTGGCCTTGGTGATGAAGGCGCCCTCCAAGCCAAACCGCTCGGTGTAGGTCACACCGTGGTAGCTGGCATCGGGGGTGCAAAGGCCGGGGAACTTATCGGGGTATTTCGTCCAATCAAATTTACCGGAATCAACGATACAGCCGCCGACCGCCGCACCGTGACCGTCCATATACTTGGTGGTGGAATGGGTCACGATATCCGCACCCCACTCGATGGGGCGGCAGTTGACGGGGGTTGCAAAGGTATTGTCGATAATGAGGGGCACACCGTGGGCGTGGGCGGCTTTGGCAAACCGCTCGATGTCCAAAACGTTCAGGGCGGGGTTGGCAATGGTCTCGCCGAATACCGCCTTGGTCTCGGGGCGGAAGGCTGCCTCCAGCTCCTCGTCGGAGCAATCGGGGGCAACGAAGGTAAATTCAATACCCATCCGCTTCATGGTAACGGCGAACAGATTATAGGTGCCGCCGTAGATGGCCGAGGAGGCCACCACATGATCGCCGTAACCGGCGATGTTGAAAACGCTGTAGAAGGATGCCGCCTGACCCGAGCCCAGCAGCATGGCGGCAGAGCCGCCCTCCATCTCGCAGATCTTGGCCGCAACGGTATCGCAGGTGGGATTCTGCAGGCGGGAATAGAAATAGCCGCTCGCCTCTAAATCAAAGAGCTTGCCCATCTCGTCGCTGGACGCATATTTAAAGGTGGTGCTTTGGATGATCGGCACCTGGCGGGGCTCGCCGTTGCCGGGGGTGTAGCCACCCTGCACACATTTGGTTTCAATTTTGTAATTACTCATAGTATAAAACTCCCTTCTTATTACTAAAAGAAAACGCCTCAAGACCAAGGTCTTGAGGCGAAATTTTTTCCGCGGTACCACTCAAGTTGCGCTCCCATGGAGCGCCGCTCAAAAACCTTAACGCGGTTTCTTCGGGAGCGCCCTACCTGCCAAGGTTTGGCTATCGAACGCTCCGGCTCAGAAGCCATAGGCGTTTGCCTGCTCCGCGTGTCGGCTCGCACCACCCGCCGACTCTCTGCGTTTGCTTTGCATAGCAAGGCCCTCTTCATCATTGCCGTTATGAAATATTATAGCAAGGGTTTTTTGATTTGTCAATAAAAAAGCGTAGCTGCCCCTTGTAAACAAGAGGGTGGTGTGTTAAAATGAGGAAAAGGAGCGTGATTGCTTTGAAAATCGGAAAATTAAGCGACTTTTTACCTATAAATTACCGCTGGACAGCGGCAGATCGGCAAGAAACCATAGCCGAAGGAATTCCGGCAGAGATTAAGTGGAACGCCCTTTGGGACATGGGGTTGGAGCTGCATCTTTCGTTGCCGCAGTCCTGCTTTATCGATCGGCTGATCCTCTCGGTGGGAGAGAAAGCACAGCTTCAAAGGGTCACCCTCTCCGATACGCATGGGATCTTGGCCGTATATGCGGCCGAAACAGGCAAGACCGTTACCGTGCGGGAAATCCCGCTGGAGGTCGCCGCCTTCGGTCAAGAACTGACCCTGCGGATCGAATCCTTCTATTCCGATCTTTTGATCGAGGATATTGCCCTCTACGGAGCGGTAGAGGAGGGGCTCGACCTTTTTCCCACTCCCGAGCATAGCCAATGGAGCGGTGAGAGCGTTGCAGCCGCAGCCTTTACGGGCTATAGCACCGATACTCCGCTGAGCCGCAAGGCCGAGGCGGTATTGGCCGAGAAATTTGCCGAAGAAACGGGGATTACCCTGCAACCGCAAGCGGGCGGCATCGTCTTTACTGCCGATCCCGCCATTCCCGCAAACGGCTATCGGGTAACCGTTGAAAATAAAAAAATCACCCTTTGCGCCGCCGATGAGCGGGGCTTTGTGCTGGCGGCGGAATGCCTTATTAAGCTGACCGAAAAGGGGCAGATCAAGGTCTGCACCGTAGCCGATGCACCCGCCCACCCTTTGCGCGGTGTGCATATCTATCTTCCCGCTATCGAGGAGGTAGACTTTACCAAGCGGCTGATCAAATATCTTTTCTCTCCGCTGGGCTATAATATGATCATCTTCGAGGTTGCGTTCGGAATGCAGTTTGATTCCCATCCCGAGATCAATGCCATCACCATGGATGCTATCGCCAAGGGCAAGGCGGGGCTGATGCCGCCCTTCCCCCATGGCGTGGTTGCGGGCGGCGCGTGCCTGCCCAAGGCGGCGGTGCGGGAGCTGATGGACTACGTGCGCTCCTTCGGCATCGAGCCGATCCCCGAGATTCAGAGCTTGGGTCACGTTCAGTTTATGACGGTTGCCCATCCCGAGATCGCAGAGATCCCCGTGGAGGACGAGGCAGAGAAGATCGATATCCGTGCTGAAGATCAGCGC
>JAFQKO010000178.1 GCA_017396865.1 Clostridia bacterium
AAAAAGCGGGTCGCCGTCGTGGGCGGCGGTGTCGGTTGCGCCATTGCGCTGCCCGTGGCTAAAGCGCTGGCCGAGGCAGGTGCCGAGGTGGACACCGTGGCAGGCTTTCGCAGCCGGGACCTTGTGATCCTGGAGGAGGAGTTCCGCGCCGTCAGCCGTACCTACTGCCTGATGACCGACGATGGCTCTGCAGGGGAGAAGGGCTTGGTGACCGATGCCCTGCGAAAATTGTTGGAAGAGAACGAATACGACGAGGTCATCACCATCGGCCCGCTGATGATGATGAAATTCGTCTGCCTGCTGACCAAGGAATTTAACGTTAAAACGGTGGTCAGCATGAATCCCATCATGATCGACGGCACGGGCATGTGCGGCGGCTGCCGCCTCACCGTTGGCGGTGAGACCAAGTTCGCCTGCGTCGACGGGCCCGAGTTCGATGGGCATTTGGTGGATTTCGACGAAGCGATCCAGCGGGGCAGAAGCTACCATGCCTATGAGCAGGAGCGGTGCAATCTGCTGAAAAAGGAGGGGTGAGCGGTATGCCGAATATGAGTATGAAAAAGATGCGGATGCCGGAGCTTGCTCCCGATGTTCGCAACAAGAATTTTGAAGAGGTCGCCATGGGCTATACCCCCGAGCAGGCGGTAGAGGAGGCCAATCGTTGCCTCCAATGCAAGCCCAAGCCCTGCGTGGGCGGGTGCCCCGTGCAGATCGATATCCCCGGTTTTATCAAGAAGATTCAGGAGCAGGATTTTGAGGGCGCTTATCAGATCGTTCGCAAGTCCAGCGCTTTGCCTGCTGTCTGCGGCAGAGTCTGCCCCCAGGAGAGCCAATGTGAGGGCAAATGTATCCGCGGCATCAAGGGCGAGCCGGTTGCCATCGGGCGGCTGGAGCGGTTTGTTGCCGATTGGCATATGGCCCATGCCAAGGAATCGGTTGAAAAGCCTGCCCCCAACGGAAAAAGGGTGGCGGTGATCGGCAGCGGCCCTGCAGGTCTGACCTGCGCGGGCGAGCTGGCAGGCAAGGGATATGCCGTAACGGTGTTTGAAGCCCTGCATCTGGCGGGCGGTGTGTTGGTCTACGGCATTCCCGAATTCCGCCTGCCCAAGGCGATCGTGGCCAAGGAGATCGAGGGGCTGAAGGCGCTCGGTGTGGAGTTCCAAACCAATATGGTGATCGGCCGCGTGCTCTCTGTCGACGAGCTGTTTGAGCAGGGCTACGACGGGGTCTTTATCGGTAGCGGCGCAGGCTTGCCCCGCTTTATGGGCATCCCCGGCGAGAATCTCAACGGCGTTTTCTCCGCCAACGAATATCTTACCCGCGTTAATTTGATGAAGGCCTACGAGGCGGATAGTGATACCCCCATCAAGCGTGGCAAACGGGTTGCGGTGGTGGGCGGCGGCAACGTGGCGATGGATGCCGCCCGCTGTGCCAAGCGCCTTGGTGCCGAGGAGGTTTATATCGTTTATCGCCGCTCGATGGATGAGATCCCCGCCCGCGCGGAGGAGATCCACCATGCGCAAGAGGAGGGGATCATCTTTAAGATCCTTACCAATCCTGTGGAGATATTGGGGGATGAGGAGAAAAACGTCCGGGGGCTTTCCTACGTGGAGATGGAGCTGGGCCAGCCCGATGAGAGCGGCCGCCGCCGTCCTACGGTGAAGGACGGTGTCCCCCATACGCTGGAGGTCGACGTGGTGATCATGGCGATCGGTACCTCCCCCAACCCGCTGATCCGTTCCACCACCCCGGGTCTGGAGACCAATAAGTGGGGCTGTATCGTCACCGAGGAGGAAACGGGGCTGACCTCTCGCGAGAACGTCTATGCAGGCGGCGATGCCGTTACCGGCGCGGCCACCGTTATCCTCGCCATGGGTGCAGGGAAGCAGGCCGCCAAAGCCATCGACGAAAAATTGAGGTAAAATTATGGAATTAAGAAAGTTGAATACGGGCGATTACGATCAATTGCTGGATCTGCTGAACGTCGTTTTTACAAAGCAAAACGGGCATCCCATGGACTTTTTGAACGAGCTTCCTAAAATGTGGGTTTGCGATGATCGGCATATGGGGTATCATACCGGTGTTTTTGAAGATGGCAAGCTTGTTGCTGTCGGTGGGTGTTATCCCTTACCGCTGAAAATTGGAGAGACCTCGCTTCTGTTTGCAACCACGGGGAATATGGCAACGCTACCCGAGTATGAGGGGCGGGGGTATTTCAACCGTATTTTTACCGAATTGATGCATCAGCTTGAGGAGATGGGGGCCGACGGTGCGCGGCTCGGCGGCTCCAGAACGCGGTATGCCCGCTTCGGCTATGAGCCTGCGGGTCTTGCCTATAATATCACCCTGAATGAGAAAAACCGCGTAAAATATTTTCAGAATCTCGGGGCGGATCTCGAATTCCGTGAGATCCGCTTGGAGGATGTTGAACTGTTGAAGTTTTGCAATGTGTTATCCCGTAAGGCTGATTTCTATGTAGAGCGCTCCTCCGAGGAAAACTACCGCGACGTATACCTTGCGCTTTGCTCCAAGCACGCAGCGCCCTACGTTGCATTAAAAGACGGAATCCCCGTTGGATATTTGGCGGCTACTTCGAATAAGCAATATATCGGCCGTGCGGAGAAGGGACAGGAGATCCGGGAACTGCGCTATGTCTCTGTTGAGCAGTTTCTGCCGATCGTTTGCGCATGGCAGCGCTATGTAAACGACTCGATTTCTATTCAGCTTGCACCGTATATGGCGGAAGAATTGCGGCTGATCGCGCCCGGTGCCGAAAACATCAGCATGGCATCCCCGTCCCGCTTTAAAATTTTGAATTACGAAAAGCTTGCGGATGCACTATTGAAATTAAAGCATACAAAGCAACCGTTGATGAACGGCGAAATTGTTTTGGGAATCGAGGATTATGGTACGATCCGTCTGTATGTAGATGGGAATGCTGCAGGCTGTGAAAAGACCCCAAAAACACCTGTATGTACTCTTGATAAACGAACGGCCTCCCGATTGCTTTTCGGGCATTTGCCGTCCTATGCTTCCACCGCTCTAACTGATCCGTTGCTTGGAAACTGGTTACCGTTACCGCTTTCCTGGGTAACATTGGATTACGTATAAAGAAGAAAAGCACGCCTATGCTTGCAAGCATAGGCGTGCTTTTTATGCAACGAGCATTTTTAAAAGTCGTAGTACATCGACAAGGGAAAGCCTGCCGTCGCCGTTCAGATCCAGATCGGGTGCCTCGCAATCGCCGTTGAGGTATTGCAGGAGGTCAACGACGTCTGCGCTCGTGTAGATCGGAGCGGGCACATAGGTATAGGCGGTGCGCTGTTGATAGGTCTCCTTGGTTTCGGCGGTGAAGTTGGGGGAACTGTTGAGATCGCAGATCAAGGTTCCGTCGGTATAATCAAAACCGTAGATGGAGAAGTAGTCCCCTGCGGAGCGGTCGGGCTGCCAAACGGCCTCAGCCTCCGTTCCGTCGGGCAGATAGCGGTAAACGGTGTCGGTAGAATTGAAATAGAGCGCTTCTCCGTCGGTGGCGAGGCGGGTGCTGTTGATCGGCCAATAGTGGGATGCGTCCGCATACCAGATATCCGAAACCTCCAGCAACACCGATTGGTCGGCATAGCGATTGAGGGTCTGGGCGGTGGAATCAATGTAGTAAAGCTCGTTGTCCAGCAGGGTAAAGGCCGCATCGGAGACTTGCCAGAAGGCGCTGTCGTAGGTGGTGTCGGCGGGGGTGGTATCGTAGTCTGAAGCCACGTGGCTTTCTGCCATCTTTTCGGAGGAGAGCAAGAAGTTGGTGTGCTTTACCCGCCCTGTGATGTCGTGGCGGGGATCGTCCCAGGTTACGTCCACGTGGTAGGCCTTGCCATCGATGTAAACGATGTTCCAGGCATGGTTGAGGGTGGCGGAAAGGCAGCTGTCGCTTTCAATCCCCACCTTTTTCAGCAGGTAGAGGTAGGCGTTGGTGTAGCCTTGGCAAACCGCGTTGCCCTGCACCAGCGCACCGTAAATATTGCGGGAGGACATCGGCACCGTGCCGTCGGTGTAAAGCCGCTCATCATAGGTGCATTTGAGTGCCAGGCGGTCGTGAAGCAGCAAGGCCTTTTCCGGATCTCCCAGCCCGTCCAGATCGGCGACCATCGCGTCGGCCGCTGCATCGGCGGCTGCAAAATATTGCCGGTATTCATCGGCGGTGTAGCAATAGGAGGGGCGAATCTGCAGCAGAGAATTGTCCCAATAGGCAAAGCTGAGCCCCACAACATGGAAAAGCTCGGGCGTTTCATACCAGATCAGGCTTTTCAGCGCCTCCTTAACGGCGGTGGTATAGGGAAGGTTAAAGGCGGAAACGTCCAGGGCTTCGGGGCAGCTTTGAAGGCCTTGGATCAGGTATGCCTGAAGCTGCTTGAGATCCAGCCTCTGCTCCAGCGTTTCGGTGGAAGCGCCGTCGTAGAGGGTCGGCAGATCGAAGGAATCGATCTGCAGCGTTTGCGCCTGCGTGGGGATTGCCCCGAGCAGCAGAAGAAGTGCGAGGAAAAGAGCGGTCAGCTTTTTCATAGTTTTCTCCGTTTTCAGTTGATGATAGAATCGGCGAGTTGATAGAGAAATTTCAGCCAGCTGTCCACTGCCGCTTCGGGCATGGGCGGGCGGGAAACCTCATAGGTGAAAACGCCCCGATAATCGATCTCCTTGAGGGCGGCGGCAATATCGACCCAATCGGCAGAGCCGTAGAGGGGCGGCAGATGGGCATCCTTATCCCGCAGATTGTCGTTGATGTGGGTCGTCTTGAGGCGGTCGCCCACAAGGCGGATGAAATCGCCTACGTGGATGCCTGCTTGGTGGGCATGGCCCGTATCAATGCAGATGCCAACAGCGGGATCGTTGATGGTATCGCAAAGGTCTAAAAGCTCATAGGGATCGCCTCCACAGTAGCGGCGGCGGTTGTCCCGAAAGTCGATCATGTTCTCAAGCGCAAGGCCAATGCCCTCGGCTTTCGCCTTCTCGATCAGCGGGGCAAGGTAGCGTAGGTTGGCTTCCTTTGCTTCCTTTGCGCTGTAGAGGGGCGCGTGGGGCAGGTTGGCGGGATGCACCACCGTCCATTCCGCGCCGAGGATCTTGGTTACCTCGATGCACCGCAGAATGCGCTCCTCCAGCCCGGGATAGTCGGGATGGGTGGGGTCGTCC
>JAFQKO010000179.1 GCA_017396865.1 Clostridia bacterium
TCAGGAAGCGCATATAGAATACGTAAATATTACGGCGCGCTGTAATATGGGCTTCAGCTATTATAATACGAAGGTGGGTAAGAAGTACCCCGGCCTCGGCGACCGCGATCCCCTGCGGGAGATCCTGGATGCCTGCCATAAGCGGGGGATCGGCGTTACCGCCTACCTGAATCTCGGCCTCAACCACGAGCTGGCGGCCGACCACGTTGATTGGTTGAAGATCGATCAAGAGGGCAGGGTGCATCAGGCGGATAAAAAGGACAGCTTTTTCCGTGTGATGTGCCATAATTCGCCCTACCGCGCGCATTTTCTCGCCGAGATCAGGGAACTCTGCGCCTACGACATCGACGGTATTTTCTGCGATTGCTTCTGCCTGAAGCCCTGCTATTGCCCCGCCTGCATGGCGGATATGGCCAAGCGCGGGGTAGACGTTACCGACGATGCGGCGGTTTTGGACTACCAAAATAAGATCCGCTTTGAGGTAGCCAAGGGCATCTATGAAGCGCTGGGTGAGAAGAAGGATCGGATCAAGCTTTATTTCAATGGTACCTCCTGGACCTTGCCCGATCTGACCCATGCCGAGATCGAATGTTTAACGAGCGATCCCCACTGGGGCTATGATTATTTCGATTCCATGGCCGCCTATACCCGCACCCAATATGAGGATCGGGTGTATATGAGTGGGCGCTTCCAAAATTCCTGGGGTGATTTTGGTGGCTTAAAGCCTCTTGCATCCATGCAAAACGACCTCTACGATGCGATGATGAACAGCTTTGGCATCTCCTTCGGCGACCATCTGCATCCTGTCGACGGCTTTGAACCTAAGGTTGCCGCAAGAATAAAGGCCGTTATGGAAGAAAAAATGGCGTATGAGCCGTATACAGCCGATTCGGATAATATCGCCGAGATCGGTGTCATCATTAAATCCAACGACGTGACCCGCAGAATGCCCCTCTTTTCAAAGGGTGCGGCAAGGGCGCTTAAGGAATTGAAGCGAACCTACAATGTTTATGACGAAAACGGCCCCTTTGATAGGGATGGGCTGAAGCTTTTGATCCTCGGCGAAAACGCCGATTTTGACGATGTGTTTAAAGGGCGCTTGCGCCGCTATATCGAAAAGGGCGGAAAGGTGCTGTTCGTCGGCTCTGCCATCGACCTCGGCAAGGAGATCGGGGTGCTTGATTATATCGAGGCGGAAAACGATCCGAGAGATAATGCCTATTATACTACCCCCGAAAGCGATCTGCGGATCGCGATGTATGCCCCGGCGCGGGTTTTGAAGAACGTAGGCGGCAGGGAGCTTGCAAACTATGTCGACAATGTTTTCAACTTCATTTGGGACGGGCGGCACTCCTATAAATATCGGCCGCAGGGCAAGCCGACGGCGTACAGCGCGGCGGTGGTGGGCGAACGTACCGCCTGCATCTGCTTTGATCTCTTCAGCGCCTATGCCGAAAATTTCCTGCTCGACCATCGCGTACTTTTGGAGCAGGCGATCGATGCACTGCTGCCCGAGCGGTTGATCGAGGCCCCGCTGTTGCCCAAAACCGCAACCGCCGCGATCACCAAGAATGCGGAGCATACGGTATTCCACGTCAAGACCACCTATCCCGAGCATAAGATGAACCGCGGCATCATCGAGGAGCATAGTTGGTCGAAGAGCGTTCCTGTTTCGATTTGTGGAGATTATAAAGAGGTATATCTCCTTCCCGAACTGAAAAAGCTTGAAAGCCGCCGCGAGAACGGCAGAATTTGCTTTGAAACGGGCGATATTCTCGGATATAAAGCATTTCTTTTAAAATAACAGGAGGACCCTATGCAACCTTTAAAGCTTGGTGTTGCTTACCATAGCAACCGTACGTTCAAAACCGTCCGTGCCGATCTGGAGGATATCGTTCAGCACGGCTTTAATACGGTGATCCATATGTATTCCCATAACGATTGGGTGCGCTGTCCCTCTGTTATGAAAGATATCTTTGCGGCGACCACCGATCTGGGGCTTGACCTTTGGGTGGATAACTGGGGGCTCATGGGCTCCCCGGGCGATCCTTCCCACTTTTTGAGCTATCATCCCGAAGCAGCTCGGATGTATTCCGACGGCACCCGCAATGCACCGAACGTTTGTCTCAATAGTCCCGCCTTCGTGGAGTGGACCAAGGAATGGATCGACAAGGTCTATGAAGCGGGCGGCAGAAAGCTCTTCTGGGATGAGCCTGCGCTGGCGAGCAAAGAGAACAAGTTTGCCTGCGCCTGCCCGTTGTGCCGCTCCCTCTTTGAGGCGCGCTATCATCGGGAGATGCCCGTTAAGCCTGATGCCGAGACATGTGAATTTCAACTTTGGACGATCGTGAACTATCTGGATCAGGTGTCCGAATATGCCCATTCCCTTGGCATGGAAAACGCTGTTTGCGTGATGCTGGGCGGTCAGCACGGCATCAGCCTGGATACCATCGACCTGCTCGGTCAGCTCAAACATATGGATAATATCGGCTCCGATCCCTATTGGACCTATACCGGAATGCGGGACGGCTGGGAGGACGAAGAGATCTATAAGTTCGTCTATACCAATGCCCTCAAGAATATGAAGGTCTGCGAGGCTACCGGTAAGGATCATAATATTTGGGTCAAGGCCTATGGTCTCCGTGCAGGGACCGAGCGGGATACCGTTTATGCGGCCGAGGCGATCTTTGATGCCGGCGCCAGAAACATCTTTTTCTGGGGCTACCGCGGTTGCGACGGCAACGAATATTGCTCCCATAATCCCGAGATGCAGTGGGCTGCCGTGAAGGCTGCTACCGACCGTCTTTGGGAAAAGGAACGGCAAAGGGTCGTTTCCAATGCCCGTAAGGATTTAGCCAAAGCATCTCTTTTAAAATAAAATACAAGGGCGGGATGGCGAAAGCCAATCCCGCCCTTGAAAATACCGAAGGCTTTATGTTATAATAATGAAAAAGTTTCAAGGAGACTCTGCGCTATGATCAAACTCAACCAAGGGAAGGAAGTTGAAATTATATTTCCGCTCAGTCTGACTGCAAATTGGCCTACGCCCGAAGAAATTGCGGCTTCTGTTTTGCGGCAATACGAGCAGTCCGGGATCAAGCGTATCGCTTTGGCAGGCCCCGGCTTGGGCTACCGAAGCACGGGCTATCCGGATTCTTCGGTCTATGAGCAGTTGGCTGAAACCTTTTGTCGGGTTCGGGAGCTGGTGCAGGGGCGGGAGCTTGCGCTCGGCTGGTGGTGCTCCCTGAACTTAAAATCTGGTCGGCATCCGAACTTTCAGCCGATCGTGAAAGCGAACGGCGAGGAGCATCCCTTTGCCAACTGCCCCTCCTGCGGCAATTTTAAAGAGCGGCACGTTAAAAATATTGCGCTGTTTTGCGAACGTGCCAAGCCCGCTTTTATGATCATTGAGGACGACTATTGCATCAGCGCGGCGGCGGGCAAATACGGCTGCTTTTGCAAAAACCATCTGGATGAATTTGCAAAGCGTGAGGGCAAGCGCTATGAGCGGGAGGAGCTGGTGGCGCTGTTTGAAA
>JAFQKO010000004.1 GCA_017396865.1 Clostridia bacterium
CGATCATAAGCAAGCATGGTATGCACAACAACGGGCTTGCCCGCCAGCTCCAGCAACAGCTTATCCTTGCAGGCACCCTTCATACGGCTGCCGTTTCCTGCGCAGACCAATACAGCGGCATTTTTATGGTTGTTCATACCGGTTAACCTCCTACAAAAATAGGCTGAAAACGAGAGTTTCAGCCTATTGTTTCATTTATTACTGTTTCTAACTCCGCCTGGATTGCCGCGCCTTCACGCTCCAATACCATGGCAAGCTCGGAGATCAGGATGTTGCGCGCAGTGACCATCATCTGACGGTCGCCGGTAGAAAGGCCTACCATTTTATCCCGCAGCATCAGCGCCTTAACGACCTCGGCTACCTCTTTCGGGTCCCCTGTCTTAATACGCTCGCTGTTCTCCTTATACCGTTTGCCCCAAGGGGCATTCATATCAATTTCAACAGAGCGGAAATGCTCCAAAACCGATGCGCCGACCTCACTTGAGATCACCGCTCTTAAGCGGATTGTACCATTGTTTTCGGCAGGGAACATCAATCGAATATTACCGCCGCGGATGCTGACATTATAATAATCACGCTGAATACCGCCGACGATCTTCGATTCGATTCCCTCAATAAAACCAGAACCATGCATCGGGTGAACTACCCGATCACCGACATTAAACATTTTTATCGACCTTCCTATTTTGCTGGTTTTATTATACTACAAAAAAGAATTTTTTTCAAATAAAACTTTTAACAAATTCCATTGTTTTTTTGTCGGTTTGTTATGATAATTGCATAGTTTTCCCGCTTTATATCTCGCTTTTTTAAAATCGCACCGTGATCACATCGGAGCAAGGTATCAACTCATAGTTAATAAACCCATCCCGTTGCTCCATTGATTTTACCGTGCAATTTTCAAAGGATGCAGGCTGCTGGCGCACACTGACGGCAAAATAATCCAATCGTCCGGTTGCGTTCGGCACATTTGACAGATCGATCACAACCGCATTGTCCGTTTCATGAATCTTTGCATATTTTCGACAAAGCTCCTGCGTGGCGCAATTCTCAATCCCTTTCGAGATCACAATTCCGAAGATATCGGCACAACGCTTAAAATACGGCACCATCTTTACCAAAGTTTCACGATGACGTGACGGCTCTTGGTGCAACACGTTTGGCCAGTGAAGCCCTACGACTCCAAAACTTGGTTTCGATTCAGTAAAATCAGAATCAAATGCCCACCAATGGGCGGCAATGGCCGACTGCTGCTTGACAACGATCAGGTCGTTATCCACAAACACATCATCCAAAACCGAGGTATCCGGAATGCGCGTAAACCGTTGCAGACATCCAAAACTGCAGATGTTATAAAGAATTCCGTAGTCTCGAAGAATGGATGACAACTCAAAGCCGCGATAGGCACCGGTCGGCGGTACAAACCCGTTGATCGATTTGGTAAACCCATGTTCACGATAAAGGCGGAAGAAATGATCCAGACGTAGGCGCACCTCTTCCTCCGGCACCATGGTCAGATCATCCTTGTTTCGATTGTAATAATAATCGGACACATCATGGTTTACAATCCCATCCATATAATAGCCGTGATACAGGCCATGAACGGCAACATCAATATAGGGCGAAGCATTAACGATTTCTACAGCTTTTTTGAGTCCCTCCGCACTGCGGTGAACAGAGTTCTGCCAACGATCGCCAAAATGAGAAAAGTGCGGAATCTCCTTCCCCAGCCGATCCTCCATATCCCACTCGCCCAAAACAAAGGCGCAGTAAAGCTTTTGACCGATTGCTTCACCGAATTCATGCAACGCCAGATAATCCTCTACACAATGATGCCGCGTCACTCCGGCCCGATCAACTCCCGTTCTGGATGGTCCCCCGATCGTACGATCATCACGGCCACACCACCAGCCCACATCATCGATACAAATCTGCAACGCCGCAGGGATTAAAACCTCATTTTTCATAATTCCTCTCCTTAAAAGTGTACGAGAATACGATCACCATTCGGCTTAAGCTCATAATTAACAAAACCATCATGCTGTTGCGTTTCCAAAACGATACAGTTTTCAAACATCTTGATCGGCTTACGGACGGAAACGCAAAAGGATTCACTGCGCCCGATCGCCTGTGGGACATCACGCAAATCGATCGCAACAGAATCATCATCCTCCGCGATCTTTGAATATTTTCGGCAAAGCTCTTGGGTTGCGCAAAATCCAATATCACGAGAGATCACGATTCCGAAGATCTCGGCACATTTTTGCACGTACGGCACCCATTTCTTCAAGGTTTCACCATGCTTGGCGGGATCCTCATGTAAAAGATTCGGCCAATGCACTCCCATAACACCGTAAAAGGGATCAATCGGGCGCAAATCCGCGTCATGTGCATCCCAATCGATGGGATCCCCCTGATCCTGAACGGTGATAAAATCATCTTCAACGAAAACGTCTCTCAAAAGATCGGGATCCTCCGCTTTGGCAAAGCGGCGAGGTCTGAAAAAACTGCTGACATTATAAAGAATCCCATAATCACGCAGAATTTTAGAAAGTTCGAATCCGCGATATGCTCCGCTGGGCGGAACAAAGCCGCGGATCGGTTTAGTAAAACCGTGTTCGCGGTAAAGACGGAAAAAGTGATCCAAACGCATGCGTACCTCTTCCTCGGGAATCATATCCATCCGATCCTTGGCATAGCGGATATAATAATCAGACGTATCGTGGCTTGGATTATCGGAAGAATAATAGCCGTGATATAATCCGTGAACCGCCACCTCGATATACTCTGATCGATTCACGATCTCTACCGCTTTTTTCATCTCCGCCGGATCACGATAGGCGGAATTATTCCACGCATCACCATAATGGGAAAAATTCGGCACTTCTTTGCCCAAACGATCCTCCAAATCCCACTCACCCAATACAAAAGCACAGTAGAGTTTTTGCCTGATTGCTTTGCCTAACTCCTCCAACGCACGATAATCCTCAGCGCAATGGTTGCGAACAAAACCGGGTCGGGAGGGGCCGCCGATTGCACGGTCATCGCGGCCGCACCACCAGCCCACATCATCTACACAAAACTGCAGTGCTGCCGGAATCAACAGTTCATTTTCCATTCGAATATGCCCCCTTCAACACAATTCCTTTCGCCCCGTAGATATGACCGCCCGCCATCAAATGCCGTTTGACCGCCCGTTGCATCGAGGTCCTTTCCGGCAACAATGCAGGATCATTATTTCTTGTCAAATACAGATAGGTGAATACACTTTTCCCGAAACTTTTGGCAGGAAAACGGATAAAACGGTCGGCAAAGCGTGTCAGGTTGGTTTCCTTGCCGAGAATCTTCTTTAACTGCGGATCCAAAAGCCAGCTGTTACAATAAAACAAACGGAATTCCCCTAAAGCTTTCGTGATGATTTCTTCGGCGCGAGCAAAATCCGCAGAATCAGACTCATAATTCAACGGACCACCCGAGGGGATGTGAACGCTGACAATAGGATCCCCCTTCCCCATCACCTTTTTCCAATTCTTTTTATCTAAGCGAATCGGCTGACTCGTGCACAGTCCGTCTACGATCGGATAGCCCTCGTAATATGCTTCCGTTTCCGTTAAAACTGCATCAAACGCACCGTCTACATCCTCACAACCGATCGTTCCGAGCACCCGTCCGCTTCGGTGATAACGTTCGCCGTCCGGCATAATACATACCGCGTTATCCGAGCAAAAAACCGCAAAATCCCCTGCTTTCTGCAGTTCGAAATTAAAGCGGCCGATCCGCAGAATAGCACCCTTGATAAACATCAGCATCCATGTCACATAAACGGAGATTCCGATCCGACCGTAAAGATCGATATGGTCTTGAATCTGGTTTTCAAACATCCCGCAGGTTGCATCGATAACGTCAGCAGGAACGCCTTTATCCGCAAGCTTCTTGCGCATAGCGGGAACTTCCTGAAGAAGCGCAAACAGCGGAAGGGTATCATACAGCTCGCTTTCCGCCGAACGCTTCGGTATGCAAATTCTTTCAATCAACGGCATATCGTTCGATTGAATGACAACGTGAAGAAAATAGCAATAAAGAAGATTGCGATCATCGCACAATAGTTGGTCACGAATCGTAGCAAGAGGCTTCGAAAGATACGTAAATAAACCCAAATGCTCAAAGCGAAAGATCGCATCCTTTTCCTCTGCCACCATTCGCTCGGCGGCTTGATAATATCCATCCAGCTCGGGAGAATATTCAATTTCAAAATACTCGAAAAAACGATGCATTTCTCTCGCCTCCTTTGGGCTTATTGTATCGCACCAAAAGCAAAAAAACAAGTATAAAATCAGCCATTTTTCATTTGAAATCAGATACGAAATTTGTAGCTTAAAACTTTTCGGAAAATCCTTTACTTTTTTGGGAAATATGTTATTATATTTCAAAGGAGGATGCTTATGAAAAAAGATGATAAAAAATATATAGCCAAAAACAAAAAAGCCACCTTTGACTATTTTGTTTTATCCGAATATGAAGCAGGCATCGTCCTTTTCGGAACGGAGATCAAATCCATTCGCCAAGGCAGAGTCAACCTGAAGGACAGTTACTGCGAATTCAAAGACGGTGAACTTTTTGTGCGCGGAATGCATATCTCGCCTTATGAGCAAGGAAATATTTTTAACCGCGATCCGTTGCGGCTGAAAAAGTTGCTTTTGCACAAAAAAGAGATCATGTCGCTATTCGGGAAAACCAAGCAGGATGGCTTAACCCTGATTCCGCTCTCCCTTTATTTCAGCGGATCCAAGGTGAAAATGGGATTAGGTCTTTGCAAGGGTAAAAAGAACTACGATAAGCGAGAGACCCTCGCAAAAAAAGAAGCTGCTCGCGAGATGGAACAGCGGATGAAGGAGCGAAACAAAATATGAAAGTATTTGATATCCAATTAGCTTTAGACTATGAAAAATGGAATTTAGGGGATGGTCATCGGGCTTCCATGACCTGCTACCTCCCCTCCAATTTTGAGGAGTTTTCTACCAACCGCAAGCGCCCTGCCGTTGTTGTTTGCCCCGGCGGCGGATACGGAATGCGCTCCAGCCGCGAAGGAGAGCCCATTTCCCTGCAATATGTAGCGCAGGACATGGCCTCTTTCGTCGTTCATTATTCGGTCGGCAAAGATGCAGGCTTTCCGCGTTGCGTATTAGAAGCGCTTACCGCCGTTAAAACTGTGCGCGAAAACGCAGAAGAGTGGAATATTGATCCCGATCAGATCGCCATCCTCGGCTTCTCCGCCGGCGGGCATCTCGCCGCATCGGCAGGTGCTTTTTGGAATGCCGACTTTGCAACCGATGTGTTCGGAGACAACCGGTTATGTAAACCAAATGCTGCTGTACTCTGCTACCCCGTCATTACATCCGGCCCGTTAGCTAATCGCGGTTCCTTCAATAATCTGATCGGCGCAGATGCCTCGCAGGAGCTTTTGGATCTGGTTTCGATTGAAAAGCAGGTTACTGAAAATTATCCCCCCACCTTCCTTTGGCATACTGCAAGCGACGGGGCTGTTCCGGTAGAGAACTCCATCATGATGGCGAATGCCCTTGCTACCGTTAAGGTTCCCTTTGAACTGCACGTCTACCCTACCGGTGTGCACGGGCTTGCCCTTTCGGATGAACGAACGGTCAGCGTTAAAAACGGTGTGCCCAAGCCCGAATCCATGGAATTGCGCCCCCGCGCATGGGTTGCCGACAGCGTTTTGTTCCTGAAAGAAACGGTTTTTAAAAAATAATATCAAAATGCCTTTATAAAATCGCAGTTTTATGCTATAATATAAAGGCATCCCCATGGGGTCGTAAAGGTTTCGACGGGGATCTTGAATTGTGATAAGCGCGCGGTGGCGCACAACCACCTTAAAATGTGTAACTTTAAAAATAAACGCTAACAATAATAAATTAGCTTACGCTGCTTAATTTATAGCGGCGTCATCCCGATGCGAGGGACCACGGGCGCATTTGGGGTGTCATTTTCAGTGGTGAACGTTTTCGGCTAAGCTTTGCCCCGAAAATGTATCATGAAGCTACCAACTCTGTAAGCCTGTTTGTCGGCGTGCAGGGGCGGGAATCTCAATAGATAAACTACGCGCGTAGAAGGTTGCATGGATGGGTTTTCGGACAGGGGTTCGACTCCCCTCGGCTCCACCAGAAAAAAGACCTTGTCGAAAGACAAGGTCTTTTTTCAACTAAATCCACCCTTGCTGGTGGGTGAAATCGTCTTCGACGATGAAATCCAACTTCGTTGGGTGAAATCCGCCTCGACGGCGGATGGGTGGATTTAATTTCATCTGAGGCGTAGCCGAAGATTTCATCTGCATAGCAGATTTCATCCGTGCTTGCACGGATTTCATTTTTTTATGCAAGACCGCAAGCGATTTTGAGAATCAGAATAACCCATATCTTTTGGTGCATACTATTCCAAAACACCGAAAGGAAGGATTACCATGATCGAACAAGATACCATCAAATTGTTGCGAGAGTGCGATGCAGGCATTAAGATGGGTGTTTCAGCCATCGACGAAGTGATTAACCACGTTCAAGCAGAAAAGTTCAAAGCCCTACTGAGCGATTGCAGAAACGAGCATGAAAAGCTGGACAAGGAGCTTCAGGCCTTATTGGATCGCTACCACGACGACGGAAAAGAGCCCAATCCCATCGCGAAAGGAATGTCGTGGATGAAAACCAACATGAAGCTTGGGATGGAGGACACCGACAAAACGGTTGCCGATTTGATAACGGACGGTTGCAACATGGGTGTCAAATCCCTAAATCGCTATCTCAATCAATATGAAGCGGCCGACGAGGTTTCAAAGGACATCGCCAAGCGCCTGATCAATTTAGAAGCTACGCTCGCCATCGACATTCGCCCCTATCTTTAAAAACAGCTCCAAGGACAACCTTGGAGCTATTTTTATTTCAAAAACTATTTACTTTTTTGACAAATGGTATTATAATTAAATCAACCTATTATTTTAAGGAGGATTTACCCATGAAAGCACTCAAAAAGTATGTTGCGGAATTTATCGGCACCTTTGTGTTGGTTCTTTTCGCCTGCGGAACTGCTGCAGTTGTCGGTTGCGATACTCCCGGTGGCTACTTCATGACCGCTCTGGCTTTCGGTTTGGTTATCGTTGCAATGGCTTATTCCATCGGTAACGTTTCCGGTTGCCACATCAACCCCGCTGTTTCTATTGCTATGCTGGTAAGCAAAAAGCTCTCTCTGACCGACTTTATCGGCTACGTTGTTGCTCAGTTTGCGGGCGCGACCGCCGGTGCAGCCACCTTGATGGCACTCGTTGGTAAGGATACCGGCTTGGGAACCAACGGCCTTTTTAAGGATGACGTTTGGCTTTCCATCGTTGTCGAAATCATTCTGACCTTTGTTTTTGTTCTTGCAATTCTCGGCGTTACATCCAAAGCTTCCAACGGCGCTGTTGCCGGTATCGTCATTGGTCTTTCTTTGACCTTGGTACATATTCTCGGCATCTCCTTCACCGGCACCTCGGTCAACCCTGCCCGCAGCTTTGGCCCCGCTCTGTTCGTTGGCGGCGATGCACTCTCCAACGTTTGGGTATTCATCGTTGCTCCGCTGGTTGGTGGCGTGCTTGCAGCGGTTGTCTACAAGTTCCTTGCATCCGACAGCGAAGAATAATTCCCGCAAAATAAATAAAGGGCTTCTATTGAAGCCCTTTTTTATTTATTGCTTTTTAAAGGTGATCGTACCCTTTTCGGCATCCATACTTTCAACGATCGCCAAGGATTCCACGCGGTAACCCATCTCGCGGATCTTTGCGCCGCCATCCTGAAAGCCCTTTTCAATAGCAATTCCGATACCGGCTACTTCAGCGCCCGCCTGCTTAATAATTGCGATCAGACCCTGCAGTGCACAGCCGTTGGCAAGAAAATCGTCGATAATCAAGATCCGCTCACCGGGCGTAATAAACCGTTTCGATACCAAAACGGTATTTTTACAATGGTGGGTAAAGGATTCCACCTCGGCGGTATAGACCTCATTATCAATATTACTGCTCTTGGATTTTTTAGCAAATACGACCGGCACGTCGAAATGGCGGGCAACCAAGCAGGCGATCCCGATGCCGGACGCTTCGATCGTGAGGATCTTATCAATTTTTTCACCTGCATAGCGGCGCTTAAACTCTGCGCCCATCTCATCAATCAAACGAATATCCATCTGGTGGTTGAGAAAATTATCAACCTTCAATACGTTGCCCGGTTTGATCAGTCCATCCTTGGCGATACGCTCTTCCAAAAAATTCATGGCAGTCTCCTTTGAAAATCACTTTTGGAAAATTATACTGCAAAAATACGGCGGTTGCAATGTATTTTTTACTTTTTTCGGCACTTTTTTCAGTTCATGCCAAAATAGGCGGCAGCATTCTCATAGCAGATCCCGCGAACGATCTCAGCAAGCGCCTGTTCATCGGCGGGATATTCGCCGTTTTCGACCCATTCGCCGATCAGATTGCAAAGAATGCGGCGGAAATATTCATGGCGGGTATAGGAAAGAAAACTGCGGGAATCGGTGAGCATTCCGATGAAATTACCAAGCAAGGAAAGGTTCGCAAGCGAACGAAGCTGCGTTTCCATGCCGCTCTTGGTATCGTTGAACCACCATGCAGAGCCGTGCTGAATCTTGCCGCAGGCCTCGGTGCCTTGGAATGCACCGATCACGGTACCGATCAATTCGTTATCCTGCGGATTTAGAGAATAAACAATAGTTTTGGGCAAAGCGTTTTCGGCGAACAGAGCGCTCAACAAAGCGGTCAAGCCCTCGCCGCTGTTGCGGGTGGAAATGGTATCAAAGCCGGTATCGGGGCCAAGGCGCTCAAACATGGCACGGTTGGTGTTTCTCTGAACACCGTAATGCAACTGCATCACAACACCACGCTCGGCATACGCCGAACCAAGGGCGAGCAGCAATGCGGTTTTATACTGCTCTGCTTCAAATTCGGTTACCTTCTCCCCTGCCATTGCTTTGGTAAAGATCCGATCCAATTCGGCATCGGTAGCCTCGGCATACGGCATATAATCCAAGCCATGGTCGGAGGCACGGCAACCGAGTGCGCAAAAATAATCCAAGCGTTTGATCAATGCAGCCTTAATATCAGCAACGCTCTTGATCTCAATTTCTGCCGCTTCGCCGAGCTTTCCGATATATTCGACGTAGCCTGCCTTATCAATATTAACCGCCTTATCGGGGCGATAGGAAGGCAGAACCGCCACCGGGAAATCCCCCTCGTCCTTGAGCTTTTGATGCCAGCAGAGGGAGTCGATGGGATCGTCGGTGGTGCCGATCATCTTCACGTTGGAGCGCAGGATCAGCTGACGCACTGACATATCGGCAGCCTTTAGCTTTTCGTTGCAGAAATTCCAAACCTCTTCGGCGGTATCGCCGTTGAGAATACCGTCATAGCCAAAAAAGCGCTTGAGCTCCAGATGCGTCCAATGATACATCGGATTGCCGATCGCCTTCGGCAATGCCTCGGCGAACCGTTGAAACTTAAGCCGATCGCTTGCATCTCCCGTGATCTCAGCCTCCGGAACACCATTGCTGCGAATCAACCGCCATTTATAATGATCACCACCCAGCCAAACCTGAGTGATATTCTCAAATTGACGGTCCTCATAAATCTCTTTGGGGTCAATATGGCAATGATAGTCGATGATCGGCATCTCTGCGGCATATTGATGATACAGCCGCTGCGCTGTTGCTGTTTTCAAAATAAAATTATCGGTAATAATCGATTTCATCCTCTTACTCCTTTGTTTTTTAAACATTATATCATTTTGAGATTTGCAATTATATTGCATATCCTTTCAATTTGCATTGAAAATATTATCATTTTCTGCGGCGCACAGGCTTAGTCTTTCGATGAATCGGCGGTTTAGCCATCCGCGGATTACCAAGCAAGGCACGCTGCGCCTGCTTTTCGGCAGGAGAAACCGCCACGTATACCTTTTTCATTGTAAAGGGATCCAATCCCGTATGATACATAACGGTAGCGGCGGTACCGGGAGTGGGATAAAAATCCTGCACCTGCTCACTTTTAAGTCGATTCTTTCGCATATAGTTCGCCAGCCGTTCAGCGCTCTTCATGGTCGAGCCCGGATGGGAGGACATCAGATACGGCACCACGTATTGCTCCAAGCGTGCCTTTTGGCTGGCGGCATTAAAGCGATCGACAAATTTCTCATACACCTCATAGGAGGGCTTACCCATCAGCTCCAGCACCTCGGAACAAATGTGCTCCGGTGCGGTACGAAGCTGACCCGATACGTGGCGGCGCGCCAATATTTCAATAAATCGACCGCCGCTC
>JAFQKO010000180.1 GCA_017396865.1 Clostridia bacterium
ATATCGGATTGACGATACGGGAAAGGGCGCCCGCCTTGCCTGCGGCATGGTAGGTAACGGGGGTTTTGACCGCCTTTTTCAGCAGCACCATCGCCCGAAAGCTTTCAGCCAGCTCCTCCTCGTTGGTGGCAATGGTAACGATTTTCAGAATATCGGGCTTGCGCTGCTCCAAAAAGAGCGCCAGCTCCACCACCTGCTCGGCGGTCATGGGAATGTCGGGATGGCAGGAGAGCAAAACCTCTGCGCCCATGGCATGAACCCGCTCGATCAGCGCAGATTGCTTGGCGATGATCTCAGGATCGGTCACCACCTCTTTGGGGTTGCCCTTGGTAAAGGAGTAGTCGGCATCGCCGCAATAGCCCTGCTTGGAGGGGAGGTGGTAGGTATAGCCCTGCATATCAATGCCGTTCGCCCCTGCCTCCACCGCCCGCAGGAGCGAAGCGACCCGATCCTCCTCGGCAGCGGATTCGTCCTCCCAATCGTAGGATTTATAGTTCAACGCTAAGATCGGAAGCTTGGAAAACTCGATGATTTTTTTCAAGGTGGCAACGTCGTTGCTCTCCAGCGTGGGGAGATGCAGGTCGATCATGCCTGCGCCGTCGTAGATGCAGTTTTGAATTTCCGCTTTCGCGGCGGCTGCGCTATGCTCCTTCACAACCCCCGCCAAAACGGGCGCCTGAAGCGCGGAGAGTTTTTTCATGTTGAATCACCTCACCTGCAGTATAAACCTTTAAAACAGGGGCGTAAATGGCGATTTTGATACTTTTATCAAATTTGATACTTTTTTCGGTTGCAAAAAAGCCCCCTCCATGGTATGATGGAGGGGAGGTGATGGTATGTTAGAGGATCTCACGATCTGCAAGGTGGTGGCCGCAGTGCGGCTGCTCCATTCCCCCGTAGGGGTGCAAACCAAGCAAAAATGCCGCGAACGCTGGGGCTTGGCGCTGAAGGCGGGCGGAAAAACGGTGTATACCGTCGGCGGCCGCGAGGTGCTCTCCGACCCCACCCATCCCGTGCTGCTCCCCAAGGGTGGCTGCTATACCTGGATCTGCCATGAGCCCGGCCCTTGCGTTATTATCGAATTTGATGCTCTTGAAGAGCCGATCGACCTGCAAAACTTTTCGGTGGCGGAGCCCGATCCCCTCCTTGCCGCCCATGAGCGGATCGAGCGGAGCCTTGCGCGAAAAGAGGAGGGGTATCAGCTGGAGTGCAAGCAGATCTTGTATCGGGTTTTGATGCAGCTTACCGCCAAAAAGGGCTACGCCCCCTCCGATAAGCAGCGGCTGCTGCAGCCTGCAATCGATTATATCAACGAGCATTATTACGATCCCGATATCTCCAACGACAGCCTTGCCGCCCTCTGCGGTAAAAGCACCGTTTATTTTCGCAAGACCTTTACCGCCGTGTACGGCGTTTCTCCGATGAAATATCTCGGCAACCTGCGCATCCGCAAGGCCAAGCAGCTGCTCACCAGCGACTACAGCTCCATCGGGCAGATCGCCCAAAGCGTCGGCTTTGGGAGCATCTATCATTTTTCCAAGACCTTTAAAAATGCCGTCGGTGTTGCACCCTCGGAATACACAAAAGAAGTCCCGTAATGCTTTGCATTACGGGACTTCTGAATTTATTCTTCCATTGCCTTTCGTTTCAATTCATTTAAAAGCTGCGGATAAAGCTGGCAGGACATCCCGCCGTCGACGATCAGCTCGCTGCCGGTGACGTTTTTGGAAAGGTCGGTACCGAAGAACCAGCAGGCGTTGGCGATATCCTCAAAATCGGAGATATCCCCGATGGGGGTGAGGCTGCCGTTGACGATCTGCTTATTGCCCATCGCCACCCAGCGGTCGGTCTTGATGGTGCCGGGGAGCACCACGTTGCAGCGGATGCCGAAGGGCCCGAGATCCACCGCCAGCGCCTTAGCAAAGGCGTTGATGCCGCCCTTGGAGGCGGAATAGGCGGCGCGGTTGGGGATGGCGCGGTAGGCGGTATTGGAGCTGATAAACACCACCGAGCCGCCGCCCTGCGCCCGCATACGGAGCGCCGCTTGGCGGATGATGGTGAAGTTCCAAACGAGGTTGGTTTCAAA
>JAFQKO010000181.1 GCA_017396865.1 Clostridia bacterium
GATCAGGCGATAGACCTTGGTGCGGCTCTTGAGGATCGCCTCCAGATCGGCGATCTCCTTTTCCAGCTTTTCAATATCCTCCAAACGGTTGAGGATGTATTCCTTGTTGAGGTAGCGCAGCTTGATGTTGGCGATGTATTCAGCCTGAATTTCATCCACGCCGAAGCCGATCATCAGGTTGGGAACCACCTCTTCGTCGTGCTCGGTCTCCCGCACGATCTTAACGGCCTTGTCGATATCCAAAAGGATCTTGCGCAGACCCAGCAGCAGATGCAGCTTTTCTTTGCATTTGCTGAGGGAAAAGTAGGTGCGGCGCTTGATGCACTCGGCACGGAAGGCAACCCATTCCTCGATCAGGGCACGCACGCCCAAGACCTGCGGAGTTCCGCCGATCAGAACGTTGAAGTTGCAGCCGAAGGAATCCTCCAGCGGCGTCATTTTGAAGAGCTTGGCCATCAGCTTTTCCACGTTGGTGCCGCGCTTGAGCTCGATGGCGATCCGCATACCCGTTTTATCGGACATATCCTTCACGTCGCTGATCTCCCGCAGCTTGCCCGCCTTGAACAGCTCGATGATCTTTTCGATGATGGCCTCCACCGTGGTGGTGTAGGGGATCTCATTGATGGTGATCATGGTGCCTTTGGGATCGACCTCGTATTTGGCACGCACACGAATCGAGCCACGGCCCGTCTCGTAGACCTCCTTGATCTGGGACTGCGATACCAAAAGCTGACCGCCGGTGGAAAAATCAGGGCCCGGCATGGTCTGCTCGATGGGATGGTCGGGGTTTTCCATCAGGGCGATCACCGTGTCGCACACCTCGCCCACGTTAAAGGAGCAGATGTTGGATGCCATACCGACCGCGATACCCTGATTTGGGGTGGTCAGGATGGTGGGGAAGGAGACCGGCAGCAGGGTCGGCTCGGTTGTGGAATTATCGTAGTTGGGAACAAAGTCGACGGTGTCCTTGTCGATGTCGTCGAAAAGCTCCTTGCAGATGGGAGCGAGCTTCGCTTCGGTATAGCGGGAGGCGGCGTAGGCCATGTCGCGGGAATAGACCTTGCCGAAGTTGCCCTTGGACTCCACAAAGGGAAGGGGCAGCGCCTCGTTGCCGCGGGAGAGGCGCACCATCGTTTCATAGATGGCGCTGTCGCCGTGGGGGTTGAGGGTCATCGTCGCGCCGACGATGTTGGCGCTCTTGACCAGATCGCCCGTCAGCAAGCCCTTTTTATACATGGTGTAGAGCAGCTTGCGGTGGGCGGGCTTGAGGCCGTCGATCTCGGGGATGGCACGGGAGAGGATCACGCTCATGGCGTAGGGCATGTAGTTGGTCTCCAGCGTTTCCACGACCCCTTGGGGAATCGGCGGCTTTTCGATATATTCTTTTCGTTCTTGCTTCTTTTTAGCCATTTAGGTTCTCCTTAAGAAAGGTCTAAATCATCGAGGTAAAGGTGGCCGTTGGCGGCGATGTAGTCCTTTCTGCCGGCGAGGTTGTCGCCCAGCAGAATATCAAACATCTCGGCGGTGGCGCTTGCATCGGAGGGGGTCACCTTGATGAGGCGGCGGGTCTCGGGGTTCATGGTGGTCTCCCACATCATGTCGGGCTCGTTTTCGCCCAAGCCCTTGCTCCGCATGATCTTGATCTTGCGCCCCTCCAATTTTTGCAGGATCTCATCCTTTTCCTTTTCGGTATAGGCAAAATAGGTGCCCTTCTTGGTCTTATCGGTGATCTCGTAGAGAGGAGATTCCGCTATATAAACGTAGCCCTCCTCGATGAGGGTGGGGGTGAGGCGGTAGAGCATGGTCAGAATGAGGGTGCGGATCTGGAAGCCGTCCACGTCCGCATCGGTGCAGATGATGATCTTGTTCCAGCGCAGCGCCGAAAGATCAAAGCTCTGCAAGCCCTTGGCCGTCTTGCCGCTGATCTCCACGCCGCAGCCGAGCACCTTCAAAAGATCGGTGATGATCTCGCTTTTGAAGATCTTGTTGTATTCCGCCTTGAGGCAGTTGAGGATCTTGCCGCGCACCGGCATGATCGCCTGGAAGAAGCTGTCGCGCCCCTGCTTACAGGAACCCAACGCGGAGTCACCCTCCACGATGTAAAGCTCGCGGCGGGCCACCTCTTTGGTCTGGCAATCGACAAATTTTGCGATGCGGTTGGTCATATCGATGGAGCCGGAAAGGGTCTTTTTGATGTTGATGCGTTCCTTTTCGCTCTTCTCCCGCGCCCGCTTGTTGACCAACACCTGATTGGTGATCTTTGCCGCCTCGTTGGGATTTTCGGTGAAATAGATCTTCAGGTTTTGCCGCAGAAAATCGGTGGTACATTCCTGAATAAATTTATTGTTGATGCTCTTTTTGGTCTGGTTTTCGTAGGAGGTCATGGTAGAGAAGCAGTTGGTGACCAAGACCAGGCAGTCGGCAACGTCCTGGAAGGTGATCTTGCTCTCGCCCTTGTTGTATTTTCCGGCGTTTTTGAGGTAGGCATCCACTTCGGCCACAAAGGCGATCTTGGCGGCCTTGTCCGGTGCACCGCCGTGCTCCAAAAAGCTGGAATTGTGGTAGTATTCGATCAGATTGACCCGATTGGAAAAGGCCATCGCGCAGGAGAGCTTGACCTTGTAGTCGGGGCGATCCTCCCGATCGCGGCCCACCCGCTCGTCCTGCCAGAAAACAGGCTGGGAAAGGGCATCCTCGCCCAAAAGTTCGCGGGTGTAGTCTAAAATGCCCTCAGGGTAGCAATATTCCTTGCTCTCACCGCCCTCGTCCTTGAAAAGGAAGGTCAGCCCCGCATTGACCACCGCCTGCTTTTGCAGAATATCCTCGTAGTAGGAGGCGGCCACGTTGATGTCGGTAAAGACCTCGCGGTCGGGCTTCCAGCGGGTGACCGTGCCGGTGCGGCGGCCGCTGTAGGGCTCCTCCTGCAGACCGCCGATATTGAAGCCCTTTTCAAAGTGCAGGGTATACTTCTTTTGATCGCGGTAAACGGTTACGTCCATGTATTCCGAGGCAAACTGGGTGGCGCAGGCGCCGAGGCCGTTGAGGCCGAGGGAATATTCGTAGTTTTGCCCCTGATTCGTATTATACTTGCCGCCGGCGTAAAGCTCGCAGTAGACCAGCTCCCAGTTGAAGCGCTGCTCCCGTTGGTTGAAGCCTACCGGTACGCCGCGCCCAAAATCCTCTACCTCCACAGAGCCGTCGTTGAAGCGGGTTACGTGGATCTTATTGCCGTGTCCCTCACGGGCCTCGTCGATGGAGTTGGAGAGAATTTCGAAAATGGAATGCTGGCAGCCGTCCAGCCCATCGGAGCCGAAGATCACGCCCGGCCGCAGCCGAACCTTGTCGGGCCCCTTTAACTGGACGATACTTTCGTCGGTGTAATCATTCTTTCTTGCCATGGAATCCTCCTGATTTCTTTTTAACAACCTATATATTATACTAAGAATTTATTTTTTTGTCAATTATAGACTTTTCAGCGCCCTTATAGTATACTACATCCAAAAGGGGCTGATATACATGATTCATAAATTGATGGAAGAATTGCAATTTCCCGCCGAAGCGATCGGGGAGATCGAAGCAGCATATCAAGCGATGTGTGCCGATCCGAACGGTCGGGTGCGGATGGAGCAGGCAGCCCATGATCTGTTCGACGGCGATGCGGCGCAGTATATGGAGCAGATCAAGGGTTTGGCGGAGGATAGCGGTGCGCATCCTTATGCCGCCGATATGGCCTTCGGCCTTTATTGCGCCCTTATTCTGCGCAAACGGTACGCCGAAAAGGGGCTGGCCGACGGATTGTTTTTGGATGCCATGGCCGATCTGCGCTATAAGCTGATGGAATGTAAAGCCGTCAAGGGCGAATGGGGCAGCTTCGTCGCCAAATGGTGGAAGGGCTTTTTCCGTATGGAGCGGTTTGCGTTGGGAAGGCTGCAATATGAGCATATGCCGTTTCGCTGCGAGGACTATCATGGAATCAAAAAGGACGATATTGTCTATAATTGCCATATTCCTTCTTCCGGACCGCTGCGCTGTGAGGAGGTGCTTGCTTCCTTGAAGAAGGCCCACGCCTTTTATCGTGATGAGCTGAAGGACGGCGTTCTGCCGGTGGTCTGCAGCTCGTGGCTGCTCTATCCGCCGATGTATGAGGTTTATCCCGAAAACTCCAATCTGCGGAGATTTTATGAGTTGTTTGAGATCCTTGAAGCTAAAGAAACCGACCTTGATCATAATCTGTGGCGAATCTTCAATGTGGAAAATACACCGTTGAAGGAGCTGCCGGAAAATACATCGCTGCAGCGGCGGCTGAAGCAGTATCTGCTGGCGGGCGGCGAGATGGGCAGCGGCTACGGGGTTTTGCTGTTTGATGGCGAGAAAATTTTAAAAATGTCTTGAAATTTATCGACAAATCATGTAGAATAATATATTAAATAAAACTTTAATATTTATATAAAGGAGAAGGATGTAATGAGCTATTCGGAAAAGATTTTAAAAGAAGCATTGACCTTTGACGACGTGTTGTTAGTTCCCGCCAAGAGTGAGGTTCTGCCGAATATGGTAAGCCTGCAAACGCGGCTGACCAATAAAATCAAGCTGAACGTGCCGTTGATGAGTGCGGCGATGGATACCGTTACCGAGAGCAAGATGGCGATCGCCATGGCGCGTGAGGGCGGCATCGGTGTTATCCATAAGAATATGACCATTGAGCAGCAGGCAGAGGAAGTTTTGCGGGTAAAGCGCAGCGAAAACGGCGTTATTCAGGACCCCTTCTTCCTTTCTCCCGATAACTTTGTTTATGAAGCAGATGCCCTGATGGGAAAATACAGCATCTCCGGTGTGCCCATCTGTGAGGATGGCCGTCTGGTCGGTATCATCACCAACCGCGATATGCGGTTTATGACCGATTTTAACGTTAAGATCTCTACCGTGATGACTCCCGAGGATAAGCTGGTTACCGCTCCCGTCGGAACCACCTTGGAGGATGCTAAGGTCATCCTGCAAAAGCATCGGATTGAAAAGCTTCCCTTGGTGGATGAGAACGGCAAGCTGGCCGGTCTGATCACCATTAAGGATATTGAGAAGAGCGTGCAGTATCCCAATTCTGCCCGCGATGAGCATGGGCGCTTGCTCTGCGCCGCCGCCATCGGTATCACCAACGACGTTTTGGACCGCGCAGGCGCGCTGATCAAGGCGGGCGTGGACGTGCTGGTGCTGGATTCCGCTCATGGCCATTCTGCCAACATTATGAAGACCATTAAGCTGGTGAAGGACGCATTCCCCGATATCCAGCTGGTTGCCGGTAATATCGCCACCGCCGCTGCCGCCGAGGATCTGATCGCCGCAGGCGCAGATGCCGTTAAGGTCGGTATCGGCCCCGGCTCCATCTGCACCACCCGTGTGGTTGCCGGTATCGGCGTTCCTCAGCTTACTGCCGTTTTGGACGTGGCCGAGGTTTGCAAGAAGCATAATATTCCCTTGATCGCCGACGGCGGCATCAAGTTTTCCGGTGATATCGTGAAGGCCATTGCCGCAGGTGCCGACGTGATCATGGTCGGCTCTCTGTTGGCGGGCTGTGAGGAAAGCCCGGGCGAGGAGGAGATCTATCAGGGTCGCCGGTTCAAGACCTATCGTGGCATGGGCTCTCTGGCCGCCATGTCCAAGGGCTCTGCCGACCGTTATTTCCAGACCGGTACCAAGAAGAAGGTTCCCGAAGGCGTTGAGGGGCGTGTTCCCTTTAAGGGCGCCATGGGCGATACCGTGTTCCAGCTGATGGGCGGTTTGCGCAGCGGCATGGGCTATTGCGGCACCGCTACCATCGAGGATCTGAAGGAAAACGGCCGTTTTGTTAAGATTACCGGCGCAGGCTTGAAGGAAAGCCATCCCCACGATATTCATATCACCAAGGAAGCACCGAACTATACTTCCGAGCTTTAATTCCAAACTTTAAGAGGATATTTGAATGAAAGAGCAAGCATTGATCGACCATCTGGCTGCGCTTTCCCGCCTTTCTTTTGAGGGCGAGGAAAAAGAGCGGATGGCGAAGGATATGGAAAGCATTATGAAGCTGATGGATACCATCACCGAGGTAGAGATCTCGGAGGCGGATTATCCCCTCACCGCCGAGGGC
>JAFQKO010000182.1 GCA_017396865.1 Clostridia bacterium
CAACGGTATCGCATCAGCAAAAGCTGCGGCTATTTAGCGCGCACCGATTGGAGCATCGCCAAGGTGGCGGAGGCGGTGGGATACGGCAACGTGCAATTCTATCACCGACTCTTTCGCCGCTTTCAAGGCACAACGCCCCTGCAATACCGCAAGCTGCGCCGAAAATTATAAATAGTTCGACCGTTTTGGGCTTGACGATTTAAAGCAATTTGGTATACTGAATATAAATTAAGAAGAAAGGAACTTCTGTTATGTTTAAAATAAAAGCAATTTCTGCCATGGACACTGTTCGGCTACGAGACCCCATTGATGCCTATCCCACCATTCAATCGGTGCGCGGCTTAAAGGGTGAGCGAGTTTCATTCCAGATTCGAGCCGACCTCAAACCGGAGCCGGATGTATCGCACGCACGCAAAAAGGGCTACTATACCCTACGCTCCCCCCTCGGACCCTACACCCATGTTTGCAGAATCGGCCATGTACCCGTTGAGTTACCCGCCTATCTTGATCGCAGCGACGACGACTACATTTCAAAAGAACCCGGACTTTTTCCGGACGTTCTTTATCCCATCAAACCCAAAGAAATCTTCCAGCTTCTTCCGTACAGTTCTACAACTTTGATGGTAACGGTGGACATTCCGGAAGACATCGACGCGGGCGAATATCCCCTTTATTTCACCTTTACCGAGGCAAGCACCTCCACAGGCGATATCAAAACCCATATAAAAATCATGGTGCAGGTAGAAGATCTTATTATTAAAAAGAACGATCTGATCTTCACCGAATGGTTCCATTGCGACAGTATTGCAGACTACTATAACATAAAAATGATGAGTGCCAAGCATTGGAAACTGATTGAGGCCTTTATCAAAACCGCCGCTCGCACCGGAATCACCATGCTCTTAACTCCGCTCTTTACCCCGCCCCTTGACACGGCCATCGGAACCGAGCGCCCCACGATGCAGTTGGTCGGCGTTAAAAAGCAGGGTAATACCTATTCATTCAACTTTACTCTTTTGGAAAAATGGGTTCAAATTTGCCATAAATACGGCATTAAGTATTTTGAAATGTCTCATCTTTTCACCCAATGGGGCGTTGCCTACTGCCCAAAGATCGTGGTTGAGATCGAGGGCAAGCAGGTCAAGGAGTTTGGCTGGCACGTGGAGGCGATGAGCGATCTCTACAAAAACTTCCTTTCCCAATTCCTGCCCGCGCTGACCGCCAAGCTTCATGAGCTGGGGATTGCCGACAAGACCTATTTCCATATTTCCGACGAGCCCAGCTACAATCCCGAAAAGCCCGACTACGAAAACTACAAGGCCGCCAAGGCCTTTGTTGCCCCCTACTTAAAGGGCTTTAAAATCATGGACGCCCTTTCCAGCATTGAATTTTACAAGACCGGCTTGATCGAATACCCCGTATGCTGTACCGACCACATTGAACCCTTCATGGAAGAAGACATCAAAGAGCGGTGGTGCTACTACTGCTGCGGTCAAGGTGATTTGGTGAGCAACCGTTTTCTGGCAATGCCTGCCTATCGCAACCGCATCCTCGGCTTACAACTTTTCCGCATGGGGATGAGCGGCTTCCTGCAATGGGGCTACAACTTCTACTATACAGCAGGCGCCGCCAAGAAAATCAACCCGTTTGTTACAACCGATGGCGACCAAAGCTGGCCCGCAGGGGATCCCTTCTCGGTTTACCCCTACGGCAACGAGGCGATCGAATCCATCCGCACGGTGATCTTTTACATGGGCTTGCAGGATCGCGCTCTCCTGCAGATGTTGGCCGATAAGATCGGCGAAGACGCCACCAAGGCTTGGATCGATGAACTGGCAGGCATGACCGTCAATTTCAAAGAATATCCCCGCAACAAGGAATTCCTTGAAACCCTGCATGATCGGATTTTAGATCGACTTTTGGAAAAATGAGCATAAAAAAAAGAACCTCGAAAGAGGTTCTTTTTTTATTCGCTTAATTATTTCTTCAGCAGCTTTGCAGCAACAGCGGTGATTACACCGTAGAAACCGAAGGTGAAGGCAGCAGACAGATAACCGCTGATGTAGCGGGTAAAAGTCATGAAATCGCCACGGATATCGCTTACATAAACGATAGAATCGATCAAGCCCCAAAGAAGGCTAAAAGCAGCAATGCAAACGAAGATAAGAGCGAAAATGCCTGCGATACCTGCGATCTTATCGACGATACCGTCTACGCCTGCACCGGGAGCCTTGGGAGCTGCATAGTTGGGAGCGCCGTAGGGCTGCTGATAGGGTTGCTGGGGAGCTTGGGGGGGTTGATATTGACCATTCATTGGAATGACCTCCTATAATTTAATATTGTACCTTAATTATAGTACCAAAAATCCGCATTGTCAAGCCAAATTTAATTATTTTCATAAAATCAAGGCTGATTTACCACACCCACAAACAGCGGAACATCATGCTCGGAATAGATCACGAAAACAAAGGGACGATCCAAAACAAAATCAATCTCTTCATCGGGCGGGGGCGGATCGCCGGTCGCGGCCATTTCAGTATAGGCAGCGGCCTTACAGCCATCCTCATCTATCATTACCCGCGCAGTATGACTTGCTGAATTGAGATATGCTTCTTGATCTCCGACCAACGGGGAAAAGCTATCCATAGACGAAAAGACCTTGCTGACGCCCAATCCCTTCAGCCCTTCAACCAGATCAACTTGAGCCGACACATCAAATTTCGGGATAGTATGATGAATGATCATGCGTTTACTGTTCGCCCAGCCGGAATGACCGGAAATAAATTGCAACACCTCCGAGTCTGTCAGCAGTGAATCAACGTTGACATCCTTATCGGGCAGAATAAACCGCATACTGCCGCCGCTTGCCTTAAAGCTGCGATCGACGGCGCCAAAGTTTTCACCCCAATAATACGTGCTGTCGTCGCTGTTTTTCATATAGCCGCAGTTGATGTCGCCGGCCGTTCCGTGAAAAACACCCGTTCCGGCAGACCAAAAAGATTGATCCCATTTTGCACTATAGTATACAGAGGTCACCAAATTAAACAACGTACCGGAATCCATTGTTTCCTTAGATACGTAATCTTGAAGCAACCCGTCGGTTTGCTCATTAAGCCAATCTCGCAAAGCCTGATTATAGCCTTCGCTGCCCATCTCGCCGCGAAAAACCGAGGTATAATAATTATCCTTCAGGCGGTCAAGGGTGGCCTGATCACATTCCAATTCTTCTGCCAGCCACAGCGAGGAAGCCAATACCAGTCCCACCGCACCGTCGGCGCGGTAATGAGATTCCCAAAGGCCTTTTGCTTTTTGACGCAGGGCGGACAAGGATTCGGCATCCAGCAAACCCAAAATCTCCGCTCGGGCCGCTCCTTCGGTGGCTTCTGCCAGCATGGCCAACGCCAGATAGAGATTGAGCGGAGAATAAAGCGCATTCCCCTCCCCTTTCTCCAAGAATGCTACCATGGTTTTTTGAACAAAGGCATTAATCCCGCCGCACTCTTCGGCAAGGCTTTTATAGGTTGCTCGCTCTTTGCGCCAAGCTTGATAAACATCATGCCACTCTTCATCGCTGATCTTATTCAGATCCGGGAAGGATGCAACAGTCGGATAGGAGCACAACACAAGGCTCTCTGCCTTTGGATCGACAGTTGGCGTTTGATTTGGTTTTTGATTGCCTCCGCTGCCGTTCGGAATCTCCGACGGTAGATCATCAATATGATCCTTTTGCGGATCTGCTGGATTGGCGGGGGTTGCGATAGGCGGATCAAAAAATCCGCCGCGCCAATAGACCCCGCCGCAGACCAGCGCGGTGATCAGCAGCACCGCAACGGCGGGCAGCGCCGCTGTTTTCCAAAAACGGCGCATCTTTTTACGGCCACTTTTCGCACTTGCGATCAGATCCTCGCCAATCATTCCGATGGCATCCTGCAATTTACGTTTCATACTACGAATTCCTCCTTTACCAAATATTCCGCAAGCTTTCTGCGGATTCGGAGCAGCCGCGTTTTAACTGCGCTTTCGCTCAAATCAAACTGACGGCAAAGCTCCTTTACAGAATCAAAATACCAATAGCGGCAAAGGAACAGATTGCGTTCGGTTTCCGGCAGTATACGCAAAAACCGATCAATACAATCGGCCAAGGCCTGCCCTTCGATCTGCTCGTCCAAAGACTTACCCGCAGCTATACAGTCGCCCAATTCCTCCAATGTAATTTCCACCACACCGCCACCGCGTTTTTGAGCAGTTGATGCGCGATAACGATTAAGAGAAAGGTTGCGGGTGATCTTTCCCAAAAAGGCAGAAAACAAAGATGGTTTATGGGGCGGGATGCAATTCCAAGCGCTATAATATGTATCATTGACGCATTCCTCTGCATCGCTATGGTTATTCAAGATATGGTAAGCGATAGAATGGCAATATCCACCGTATTTTTTACCTGTTTCGACGATTGCCTGTTCATCACGCTCCCAATATAATGCCACTAATTCCCGATCGGTCATGGAAGATATCCCCCCTTCATCTATCATCTACCTTTTTATCACATTTTGGTTACATTATAACACAAAAGGGCTGTAAAAAACATAAGTTTTTTACAGCCCTTTGATACCGCATATTTTATTTAAACAATTTACCCAGCTTATCCATAAAGGATGTCTTTTTATCAAGGTTCTTTTCGCTCAGGCTTTCGGCGAAGATCTTCAGCAATTCCTTTTGCTTCTTACTGAGGTTTTTGGGTACCTCTACCTCCACCGTTACGTAAAGATCGCCCTTGCTCTTGGTACCGATCCGCGGCACGCCCTTCCCGCGGAAGCGGAAGGTGCTGCCGGTTTGGGTGCCTTCCGGAAGGTCATATTCCACCTTACCGTCCAGCGTGGGAACCTGAAGGGTTGCGCCGAGGGCAGCGTCGGTGAAGTTGATCGGGATGGTGCAGAACAGATCGGTACCCTCCCGCTCAAACAGCTCATGGGGGCGCACCTGAACACCGATGTACACGTCGCCGTTGGGCCCGCCGTTGGTACCTGCATGGCCCTGATTCCGCATGGTGAGGGTTTGATCGTTGTCGATACCCGCAGGGATGGTGACCTTGATCTTCTTATCCTCATTGATAATACCACCCTTACACTTGGGGCAAGGGGTTTTGATCTTTTTACCGCGGCCGTTACAAACGGGGCAGGTGGCCTGGGAGCGAAGATCGCCGACAATGGTACGCTGCACGGTGGTGACCACACCGCTGCCGTTACAGCGGGTACAGTTCTCCAGCTCGGTGCCGTCCTTGGCGCCCGTTCCCTTACAATCCGCACAGCTCTTACGGCGGCGAAGCTCGATCTCCTTTTCGCAGCCGAAGGCTGCCTCCTCAAAGGAGATGGAGATCAAAGTCTCGATATCCTCGCCCTTACGGGGGCCGTTTCGAGTACGGCGGGAGCCGCCGCCGAAGCCACCGCCAAAGAAGGAGCTGAACATATCGCCAATATCGCCCATTCCGCCAAAGCCGCCGAAGCCACCGCCTGCGCCGCCGCCATAGGACGGATCCACGCCTGCATGACCAAACTGGTCGTAGCGGGATTTCTTTTCGGGATCGGAGAGGATGCCATAGGCTTCGTTTACCTCTTTGAACTTCTCCTCTGCCGCTTTATCATCGGGATTGAGGTCGGGGTGGTATTTCTTCGCCAGCTTACGGTAAGCCTTCTTGATCTCATCGTCGGAGGCGTTCTTTTCCAGCCCTAATACTTCATAATAATCTCTTTTATCTGCCATAAATGCTCCTGAATTACGCCGATAACGGGCGGCGGCATAGGCCGCCGCCCGCATGGGTTATACAATTAGTTTTCGTCTACGTCCTTAAAATCGGCATCGTAAACGCCTTCGGGGTTTGCGCCTGCATCTGCACCGGGTGCAGCACCTGCGGCCTCGGGGTTCTGGGCATAGATCTTAGAGGAAAGCTCATAAAGCTTATTCTGCAGACCTTCGGTGGCAGCCTTGATGGCATCGGCATCGGTGCCCTTCAGGGCTTCCTTCACCTTATCCAGCTCGGCGTTCACGCCTGCCTTATCGTTCTCGTCCAGCTTATCGCCGGATTCATTGATCAGCTTCTCGGTCTGATAGACCATCTGATCGGCATTGTTGCGGATCTCGATGGCTTCCTTCATCTTCTTATCCTCCGCAGCGCAAGCCTCGGCATCCTTCACAGCCTTATCGATCTCTTCCTTAGAAAGGTTGGTAGAGGCGGTGATGGTGATCTTCTGCTCCTTGCCGGTGCCGAGATCCTTAGCGGATACGTTTACGATACCGTTTGCATCAATATCGAAGGTAACCTCGATCTGGGGCACGCCTCGGGGAGCGGGAGCGATACCAGTGAGCTGGAACTTACCGAGGGTCTTATTGGAAGCGGCCATCTCTCTTTCACCCTGCAGAACGTGGATCTCAACGCTGGGCTGATTATCTGCA
>JAFQKO010000183.1 GCA_017396865.1 Clostridia bacterium
ACCCCGTTGACCTTGCCGTTTTCGGCGGTGATCTCAATGATCTCGGCTTGGATGAGCTGCAGATTCTCCTGCCGCTCCAGCGCGTGCTTCATGTATTGGGAATAACCGCGGCGGTCGGATTGCACCCGCAGAGAGTGTACCGCAGGGCCTTTGCCGAGATTGAGCATTCTGCTTTGCAGGAAGGTGGCGTCTGCCGCCTTGCCCATCTCGCCGCCGAGGGCGTCGATCTCGCAGACCAAATGCCCCTTGGCGGTGCCGCCGATGGAGGGGTTGCAGGGCATATTGCCTACCGCATCGAGGCAGATGGTGAAGATGCCCACCTTGCAGCCCAGCCGCGCTGCGGCGAGGGCGGCCTCGATGCCTGCATGGCCTGCACCGATCACGGCAATATCTAAATTTTCAATAAAATATTTGTTCATTATTTACCTACACAAAAGTTTTTAAAAATCTGATCGATCATCTGATCGGTCACCGTTGCTCCCGTCACCTCGCCGATGGCGCTTGCAGCTTGGGTGATGTCCAAAGAAACCATATCGGGGGTGAAGCCCTGCTCCAGCCCTGCGATGGCGTCGCAGATGCTCTGCCGCCCCGCCGTTAACCGCTGCGCTTGGTTGAGGGAGGTGATCAGCCCCTCTGCCCCCACCTCCTCGGCGGAGTAGTGGGCGCGTATCCAATCGTCCAACAGCGCACAACCGTCGCCGGTCTTGGCAGAAAGCTCTACAATATGTATAAATTTGCTTTGAATATACTCTTTGTCGGCAATTTGAGCCAGATCCGCCTTGTTGAGGATGGCTAAATTGCGGTCGTTGCCGAATTCCTCGGCAATGGCTTTGTCCTCCTCGGTGAGGGGGCGGGAGCCGTCGAATACCGCAAAGACCACCGAGGCCTCTTCGGCGCGGCGGCGGGCGATGTCGATGCCCTGCTGCTCAATGGGGTCGGCGGTGGTGCGGATGCCTGCGGTATCGGCCAGATGACATTTCAGCCCGCCCAGACGGCAGCCTTCGGTGACGGTGTCGCGGGTGGTGCCTGCGATGGCAGAAACGATGCTGCGATCGTAGCCTAAAAGCTGATTCATCAGCGTGCTTTTGCCAACGTTCGGCGCGCCGACGATGGCGATCTGCAGTCCTTCTTTAATAAGCTGACCCCGCTTGGTGCCGCTCAGCAGATCGGATAGCTCGGCTTCGATGGCCTTCAGCTCGGCGAGGGTGTCCTCCTCGGGGGCATCCACCTCCTCGGGGAAATCCACGTAGGCCAGGAGCGCCGTGTTGAGGGTGATCAGCCGATCATAGAGGGCGGTGATGCGGCGGGAGAGGTGCCCCTCCATCTGGGAGAGGGCGTTTTTCTGCTCAGCACGGGAGGTGGCTTCGATCAGGTCGATCACCGCCTGCGCCTTGATGAGATCCAGCTTGCCGTTGAGGAACGCCCGCTTGGAAAATTCGCCCGCCTCCGCCATGCGACAACCGCTGCGCAGCAACAGCTCCATCACACTCTGCAAAACGTAAAGTCCGCCGTGGCAGCAAAGCTCGGCGGTGTCCTCGCCGGTGTAGGAGCGGGGCGCGGCATAGTAGGTGACCACCGCCTCGTCGTAGACCTCGCCCTCCGATTCGATGCGGCAGAGGGTGGCTTGATTGGGAATCAGCTCCGTTTTGTTTTTCAAAAGAGGGAGCAGTATATTTAAGGTGTCGGCTCCGCTGATGCGGATGATCCCCAGCGCCGCCGTTGCGGGCGCGGTGGAGATGGCACAGATGGTATCACGCATGTTTTTTCCTCAAATCCTATGTATTTACCCTATATTTTACAACATTTCCTTTCAACTTGCAATATCAAATTAAGATTGGCCGCCATTGCATTAAAAAACCACGGTAACGTGTACCGTGGCTTTTTGGATTTTATTTTGCATAATCGACGGCGCGGCTCTCGCGGAAGAGATGCACCTTGATCTGGCCGGGATATTCCAGCTCGCTCTCGATCTTCTTGGCGATATCGTGGGAGAGGATGGTCAGCTTATCATCGGAAACCTTTTCGGGGTTGACCATGATGCGGATCTCGCGGCCTGCCTGAATGGCGTAGGTCTTATCCACACCGGGGAAGGAGTTTGCAATCTCCTCCAGCTTCTCCAAACGCTTGATATAGTTCTCGAGATTCTCGCGGCGGGCACCGGGGCGGGCTGCGCTGATGGCGTCGGCCGCCTGAACGATGGCATCGTAGACCGAAACGGTCTCCACGTCGCCATGGTGGGCTGCGATGGCATGAACGATCTTTTCGTTCTCCTTATACTTCTTGGCGATCTCAACGCCGAGCTGAATATGAGAGCCCTCCATCTCGAAGTCGACGCTCTTGCCGATATCATGCAGCAAGCCTGCACGCTTGGCAAGGGTGATATCGACGCCGATCTCGGCGGCCAGCAGGCCGCTGAGGTGGGAAACCTCGATGGAGTGGAGCAATACGTTCTGGCCGTAGCTGGTGCGGTACTTTTGGCGACCGAGCAGCTTGATGAGGTCGGGATGCAGGCCGTGCACGCCCGTTTCGAAGGTGGCACGCTCGCCCTCCTTCTTCATGGAAACCTCCAGATCGCGGCGTACCTTCTCCACCGTCTCCTCGATGCGGGCGGGGTGGATGCGGCCGTCGGAGATCAGCTTCTCCAGGGTCTGCCGTGCAACCTCGCGGCGGATGGGATCGAAGCTGGAAAGGGTGATCGCCTCGGGGGTATCGTCGATGATCAGATCCACGCCGGTAATGGTCTCCAGCGCACGGATGTTGCGACCCTCGCGGCCGATGATGCGGCCCTTCATTTCATCACTGGGCAGCGCCACGACCGATACGGTGGATTCCGCAACGTGGTCGGCAGCGCACTTCTGGATCGCCAGCGAAAGCAGATGCTTGGCGCGTTCGTCCAGATCCTCTTTGAACTTATTCTCCTGCTCGGTGATCCGATGGGCATATTCATGCTCCAGCTCGGAATCCATCAATTGCAGAAGCTCGGCCTTGGCCGCCTCGGCGGTATAGCCGGAGATCCGCTCCAGCACAGCAACCTGCGCCTTTTTGATCTCCTCAACCTCCTGCTGCAGCGTTTCAACAGCCTGCTGCTTTTTGGCAAGGTTTTCTTCCTTGCGGTCGATATTGTCGTACTTCTTATCGAGAATTTCTTCCCGTTGCTGCAGCCGCTTTTCCTGCCGCGTTACTTCAACCCGACGTTCCTTTAATTCCTTTTCCTGCTCTGTGCGCACGCGGAGCAATTCTTCCTTGCCCTCCAGCAGCGCTTCCTTCTTTTTGGATTCAGCAGTTTTCAAAGCATCATTAATGATCCGCTTCGCTTCCTCGCGGGCAGATCCGATCTGCTTTTCGCCGGACTTTTTACGGTACGTAACGCCGGCAATGAACATAACAACGCCTAAAATAACAGCAGCAATCACAGCGGCGATCAGCACCCAAATTTCAATAAACATGGGGTTCGCCTCCTTATGATTTGCTTTGTGCCCTCAGCCCCCAATACACGCTGATCTTCGCCATTGCGGTTTCGGGCAGGAAAATATCAGATTTTTTCTATATATTGTAGAAAATATACTAATACACCAAGAATAATTATAGGTGATTTATTGCAATCTGTCAAGGAAAAAAACAAGGTTGCAATAAATTTATTTCAATGTTATAATAATAGGTAATGATTTATAAACAAAGGGGAGTTTCTGTATGAACTACTTATACGGCATTCTGCTTGGCATGGTGCAGGGTCTGGGCGAGTTTCTGCCCATCTCCAGCTCCGGCCATCTTGAAATTGTACGCAGCCTGCTGCCGCTCTCGGAATCGGCCAAAGCGCTGTTCGATAACGGCGGGCTGGACGTACTGCTCCATCTGGGCACCCTGCTGGCGGTCTGCATCGCCTTCTATAAGACCATCTGGGGGATGATCAGCGGCTTTTGCACCATGATCATGGAGCTCTGCAAGGGCACCTTCAAATGGCGCAAGGCCACCCGCTATCAGCTGATGGCAGTCTACCTGATCTTGGCCACCCTGCCGCTGCTGCTGGTGCCGCTGCTGGAGCCTTATACCGCGCCGCTGAGCGGCAATCTGCTGATGATCGGCAGTATGCTCATCGTAACCGCCGCCCTGCTCTTTTTGGGTACCCACAGCATCTGCCATAATTGGACGGTGCTGGATATGAAGCCGATCCATGCCATCAAGCTCGGCCTCTTCCAGGTCTGCGCTGTGCTGCCCGGTCTTTCCCGCAGCGGTACCACCATCTCGATGGCCTCCAATATGGGCTTCGACCGTGAAGCGGCCGTTGAATTCTCCTTTATGATGAGCATCCCCGCCGTGCTGGGTGCCAATATTCTGAAGCTCGATGAGATCAAGACCATCGTATCGCTGGATCTCGGCGTGGTGATCGCCGCCGTTTCCGCCGCCGCCATTGCGGGCGTAGCCGCCATCAGCCTGCTTCGCTGGCTGGTGAAGAAGGATCGGTTCGGTGTATTTGTTTATTATTGCCTGGCCGTTGGCGTGCTGGCCATCGTGCTGAATTTTGTTCTGTAAGGAGTACCGTTACTTTGGCTCAGAAATCGAAAAAGAAATCCAATACCAAAAAGAAGCAACCGACCAAAAAGGCCGAGCAGGAGCAAGAGCAGTAGCAGGAGCAGCCTCAAAAGAAGGAGCTTACCGAAAAGCAAAAGGCAAGCCGCCGCAGCATCCATGCGGTGATCTTCTTTGCGCTGGCGCTGCTCTTCGCGCTCTATATCTATACGCCCATCGACGTTCCCGCAAAGGAATGGGTGGTCGATAGGGTATTCAAGGGGCTCTTCGGCTTCGCCGCCTTCCCGGTGCCGCTGCTGCTGGTCTGGCTGGGGGTGGATGCCCTCAAGACCGAGCGGAAGTACAGCACCGCCGCCAAGGTCTGGACAGGCCTGATCCTTGCCACCGCCATCTGCTCTGTCAGCTATCTGATCTGGCCGCAGGAGGCCTTTTCCATCGAGGTATTCTGGCGGCAGGGAATGGCGCTGCAGGGCGGAATCGCAGGCGGCCTCATCGCCTGGCCGCTGATCGCGCTGATGTCCTCTTGGGGGTTTGGCATCCTGCTGGTGGCCATCTTCCTGATCGCCATCCTCTTTTTCTTCGATCTCACCCTCTATCAAATGGCCTATCCCATCCGTGCGATGGTCACCTCCATTCGGGAGCGTAAAAACCGTCCCGAGCTGGTGGAGGACGTGGAGGAGGAAAAGCTCCGCCGCCATTTCAAGGATATGGAGGCCGACGACGAGGAGGCGGAGGAGGAGCCCACCGTAGTGGACGTTACCCCGCCCGAAACGGTGACCGACGTGGTGCCCGCCATCTTTGTTTACGATGACGTTACGGTGGAGGGCAACATCGACCCTGCCGATCTGGGGCAGTACGTCCAAGAGCCTGCGCCCAAGAAAAAGCGCAGCCCCGCCAAGCGCACCGCAGTGAAGGAGGAGCCGAAGCCCGCCATGGACGGCGATCAGGTCACCTTCTACAACTTCCCGCCTCTCACCCTGCTCAAGCAGGGCAACCAAGCGGCAGGCGCAGGCCGCACCGAGCTGCAGGAAAATCAGGAGATCCTGCTGCAAACGCTGCGGGATTTCGGCATCGAGGCCACCATGACCGGCATCGCCGTTGGCCCGAACGTCACCCGCTTTGAGCTTTCCCCCAAGGCAGGTACTCGTGTCAGCAAGATCGCCGCACTCTCCGACGATATTGCCATGGCGCTGGCCGCCACCCAAGTACGTATCGAAGCCCCCATCCCCGGCAAGGCGGCGGTGGGCATCGAAATCCCCAATAAAACCGCCAGCACCGTCTTTATCCGCGAGGTGCTGGCCTCCGAGGGCTTCCGCGACGGCAAGAGCTGCATCACCGCCGCCCTCGGCAAGGATATCGCAGGCAACCTCATCACCTTCGACGTGGTCAAGATGCCCCACCTGCTGGTGGCAGGTACCACCGGCTCGGGTAAATCGGTATGTATCAATACCATTCTGATGTCCTTCCTCTATAAGGCAAGCCCCGAGGAGCTGAAGCTGATTTTGGTCGACCCCAAGGCGGTGGAAATGGACGTCTACAACGGCATTCCCCACCTGCTGATGCCGGTGGTCACCAATCCCAAGAAGGCGGCAGGCACCCTCCAATGGGCCTGCACCGAAATGGATCGCCGCTACGACCTGATGAAGAATACCCAGGTTCGAAACTTAGAGGCCTACAACGAGTATACCAAAACCCACCCCGACTTTCAGCCGATGCCGCGGCTGGTGATCATTATCGATGAGCTGGCCGATTTGATGATGGTCTCCTCCAAGGAGGTGGAGGATTGCATCTGCCGCCTCTGCGCCAAGGCGAGAGCGGCGGGCATCCACCTGATCGTTGCCACCCAGCGCCCCAGCGCCGACGTGGTTACCGGCCTCATTAAGGCCAATATCCCCTCCCGCATTGCCTTCACTGTCGATAATGCCCTCAACTCCCGCATCATCATGGACGAGAGCGGGGCCGAAAAGCTGCTGGGCCGCGGCGATATGCTGTATAAGCCCATCGGCGCCAATAAGCCTCTGCGGGTGCAGGGCTGCTTTGTGGCCGATTCGGAGGTGGAAGCGGTGGTCAGCTACGTCAAGAGCAACTCCGCAGGCGCCACCTACGATCAAACGGCCATCAGCGATATCGATCGGATGGCCACCCAAGGCGCCAAGAGCAATAACGCCTCCGAGGAGAGCGAGGAGGCCGCAGGCTTCGATGATCTGATCGTGCAGGCAGGCGAATGCGTCATCGAGATGGGAATGGCCTCCACCTCCATGCTCCAGCGCCGCTTGAAGCTGGGCTATTCCCGCGCAGGTCGCATTATCGATCAGCTTAATGAGCTGGGCGTGATCGGCCCCTTCGAGGGCTCCAAGCCCCGCCAGGTGCTGATGTCTCTCGATGAATTCCGCGAGCTTTGCGTGCAGCGTGATCTGTAAAGGAAGAAAATAATGTACCGTTACGAAACCCACCTTCATACCGCTCCCGTCAGCAAATGCGCCCACGCATCCGTGCGGGAGAATTTGGAATTCTACAAATCGTTGGGCTATGCCGGCGTTTTTATCACCAACCATTTCATCGACGGCAACGTCAACCTCGATAAATCCCTCCCTTATGCCGAAAAAATCAACTATTTCTTCTCCGATTATGAAGAAGCGAAAATGATCGGCAATGCGCTCGGTCTGCAGGTGTTCTGCGGCGCCGAGGTCGCCTATAAGGGGACCGACTTTCTCGTCTACGGCTTGGATAAGGCTTGGTTTTTGGCCCATCCCGAGCTGGAGGAGATGAAAAAGAGCGAGCAGCTTGCGCTGTATATGGAGCATGGCGCTCTGGTCATCCATGCCCATCCCTTCCGTGAGGCAAGGTATATCGACCATATTCGCCTCTTTCCCCGCTTGGTACACGGCGTGGAGGTCTATAACGCCAACCGTACCGAATTTGAGAACGAAATGGCGCGGCAGTATGCCGAAAACTATGGGCTGATCCCCTTCGCAGGCTCGGATAACCACAAAGCCGCGCAACAACTCCTCCTCGGCGGCATGGGGTCAAAGACCCCTTTAACCGACGAAGTTGATTTCGTGCAAAAAGTCAAATCGGGTAAAATGAAGCCCTTCCAAATCCAAAGATAGCTTTGGGGTCCGAGACCCCTATCCTCAACGAAGCTGACTTCGTAAAAAAAGTAAAATCCGGCGAAATGAAGCCCTTTAAACTGAAGCGAGAATGAAAAATCCCCGCCGATGACATCATCGGCGGGGATTTCTTTAATAGTTTTCATTTTTGAGCTGGAAATAGCTTTGCGGCTTTTTACAAACAGGGCAGTGGGGAGGTGTCTTTTCGCCCTCAAAGATATGGCCGCAGTTTCGGCAGATCCAAACCTGCGTTTCGCCGCGTTCAAAGACCAGATTGTTTTCGATATTGCCCTTAAGGGTCATGAACCGCTCCTCATGGTGCTTTTCGATTGCGGCCACCGCATCGAAAAGGTAGGCGATCTCATTGAAGCCCTCCTCTCTTGCCACCTTGGCAAATTCGGGATACATCTCTGCCCATTCATAGTGCTCGCCGCCTGCGGCGTCCTCTAAATTGGGCTCGGTTTCTGCCAAGCCGTTGCGAATCAGCTTAAACCAGATCTCGGCGTGGGCCTTTTCATTCTCGGCGGTCTCGCGGAAAAAAGCGCTGATCTGCTCGTATCCGTCCTCCTTCGCCTTATCGGCATAATAGGTATACTTATTGCGTGCCTGCGATTCTCCCGCAAAGGCGGCCATCAAATTGGCCTCGGTTCTGCTTCCTTTTAATTCCATATTGCTCGCTCCCTTCTTTTTTTAGTAGTTTGAAAAAAAGCGGCCGAAATTATTCAGGCTTGAACGTAAATTATTTTCTTTTTCTTCTTTTCTGCAAGCGCAACAAACTGACCCGTTCCGCCAAAGGTATGAACCTGATAGGTAATAACATAATCTGCTTGCTCAATCATCCAGCAGTTACGATGCCAAACGGCAAACCGCGGCGGCACGGAGGCTGCGATCAAAGGTTAATTCCTAATATAAAAATAACCGCCTGGATTTTCCAGGCGGTATTTTTATGGAATTAACCGATCGCAGCCAACTATGATTGCCTGCGGCAAGTTATGAGTTATGAGATGCTTCGCATCGTTATAAGTTGCCTTCGGCAACGCTGACTCCGTCGGGCAATCATATCATAACGAAAGCCATCGGCTTTCTCATAACATTCCCGAAGGGAATTCATAACTCTAAACTCATAAATAATTTCCCTCTTTTGCTGATAGCAGCACAGGCTGCTATTAAAGAATCTAAGTAATCAGATTTAACCTTGTAGAAGAAATTCTTTCCTAATGAACTAATATATGTATAACAGAAACTCGGCTAAAATGCGATTAAACTACATTTAGCCGAGTTTTTAATATTTTTGTAGAATAGCTATTCTATTTTCAATCAGGTTTACAAGAGCCACTTTCATATCGTCAGGCATATAAGACTCTCTGCACATAGCAATATATTTATCCTTAAGCTTAACGATTTTTTCAATCATCTTTTCTGCGGCTTTATCCGCAATACCAATCGTTTCAGCAAAGACAATGAAATCTTTTCTGCGAATATTCTGTTTTTTGCCGTTGATGGTCAACGCTAACTGTTCCCCGTCGGTGGGAATAACCACGTTCGTGGAAAGCATATCGTACGCGGCGGATAAGATATATTCTTTGCTTTTTTCTGCTGTTTCGATAAGCGAGAAATTTTTTAAGTGCATATCCGAGTTGCCGACCGCAAAAGAGAATACAATCCTTAAAAACATTTGTGAAAGTGCAAGCGCCTTGTTAGATGCATACGTCGAAATAACTTTACCGCAACGTTCATAAGAACCACGGTACTTGTCTTCGGTAAGTCTTCCGTCAAGCTGACAAAAATCTTCCATCGCAAGCATTTGTCCGTTCACGCGGTCGATACGTTTCGTGATATAAGCGTAAGCATTGTCCTGAGACGGTAAGCGAAGCAAAGCAAAGGGAACCGTTTTAATGCCACTTGCTTCTGCCATTTGCATAACAAGATATTCCATTTCGGGCAAAGCAACGTATTCATCGGTTTGAGGCTTTAAAATATATCCCGTAGGATAATTCACAAGGGTTAAACGCGGAGTTTCCTCCTGTGATAAATGAAGTGACAACTTCTTCTGCACGCCGGGCACAGTAAAACCTTTATTTGTATTCTCTATGGCAATTTGATTTAGAACGTCTTTCGAAACGTCAATATCGGGGAACTTCGTTGTTCCAAAAAAGGATTTTATGCAGGATAAGTGCCATCCATACTTATTTTCGGTTCGGAGTATTTTTCCGCAGCACAAACAACGGCTCATACCTTCGCCCCCTTTATTTGAACGTTACCTATTGGGTCTTTGCAAGCAACAAGTAATAATCCAAAACGGTCTTTACGGTCAATTTTCCAGTTTCGGCTAACCATATCAAGCAGCCAACCTTCAGGAATAAGACCATCAAAAAAAGCAAAAAGCGTTTTAGAGGTGTATTCTTCTGCTTGAATCGGCAAAGTTAAGCTTACAGCGGTCGGATTTTCGCTTTCAAGATAATCGTTATCATAAGTAAACGAATATCCGAAATCAGTTTCCTTCAAGGTTCCTGCAAAGGTTTCCCGTACGTATACATACGCTGTTCTGTATGCTTCCATTAGTCATCCTTCCTTCCGGGAACTGCCTTCATGCCAAACATTGAAAGGGCTTGATTTACCTTATCCATTCGAACGGTTTCTTTGCCTTGCTCGAGTTCACGAACAAAACGAAGACCAAGTCCACTATAGATTGCGAAATCTTCCTGAGTAAGACCTGCCTCTTTTCTTTTTTGTTTGATAAATTCAGCAATTGTATTCATAAACGTATTATACACCCTATCGGGTATAATGTCAAGAGTTTTCCCCTATAATTATACCCGATAGGGATTAAACTATTCGCAAAACATTATAAAAAAACAAGGAGAAAGAGTAAAATCTTCTTTCTCCTTGTAATTTTTAATATTGGCAGAGACCGTAAATGTCTTTTCCATTTTTCTGCGGTCGGTGCCTTTTTCATCGCATCAAAGACTGATCGAAAAAGAGTACAGAATTCGTTGAAAAGATCCCGACGGCGTATGTGATACGCCGAGCGGTCTTTTCGACGGATAGCAGAAAAATTTTAAATAAAATCCGCATCACCATGCGGATTTTTTCCTTATAAAAAGAACAAGGAGAAAGAGTAGAGTTCTCTTTCTCCTTGTAATTTAAAACATTGGCACATGCTTTTCGCATCTTTTTATTTTTCTGCGGTCGGTGCCTTTTTCGACAGTCTTTTTTTATTTCTTGTAGCTGACGACCACTCGCCGCTTCGGCTCACTGCCGACAGAGAAGGTGGAAATCCGATCGCGGCCGTTGAGAGCGGCATGGATAATGCGGCGCTCATAGGGGCTCATCGGCTCCATGGTGATATTTCTCTTATACTTAATGGCCTTCTCGGCATTCTTTTCTGCCAGGCTCTGGAGGGTCTTGATACGCTTGGCGCGGTAGTTCTCGGTATCGAGGGTCACCCGCAGCTTATCGTTGTTGCCCTTATTGATCACCAGACTGCAGAGGTACTGCGCAGCGTCGAGGGTCTCGCCGCGGCGGCCGATCAGCACGCCCATCTTGGCACCGCTGACCTCAACGTAGTAGTGGTCGTCCTCGCCCAGCTCTACCTTGACGGCGCTATCCTCTTCGGCACCGATATGAACCAGCAGGCCGTTGAGAAATTCAATGATCTTCTTGGAATTTTCATCGTCCACCGGCTTTTTCTCCACCTCGGGGAAAAGGGGAGCGGCGGGCTTCTTTTCTTCCTTCTTGTTGATTTTTTCGGGCTCCAGCATAGCGGGAGTGATGGTTGCCTTCTTCGGCTCGGCCTTCTTTTCGGCAGGCTTCTTTTCGGCCTTCTTCTCGGCAGGCTTCTTATCCTTTTTGGCGATCTTTTCGGGCTCCCAGGCGGGGGCGGGCTTCTTCTTTTCGGGCTTAGGATCGGGAACGGTGATCTCCACCTTGATCTTGGCGGGGGTTGCACCGAAGCCTAAAAAGCCCTTAGTGGGAGTTTCCTCCACAACATAGCTCAAAAGATCTTTATCTTCGCCCAGCTCGGCGGCGGCTGCTTCAACCGCTGCTTCGATGGTTTTCCCTTCAAAAAACAGTTCTTTAATTGCCATAGTTCTCTTTTATCCTTATTTCTTTTTCTTCTGTGTTGCTTCGATGGCAGCGGCCTTCTTGGCAGCGGCTGCGCTTCTCTTGGCACGCTTTTGCTCCCGTGCCTTGGCGATCTTTGCCTCTTCCTCGGCCAATACCTTGGCGGGGTCATACATCTTATGCAGAATGAAATGCTGGGCAATACCCAGAATGTTACCCACGATCCAGTAGAGACCCAGCGCACCGTTTACGCTGAAGCAGAAAAATACGGTGATCAGGGGCATCACGTACATCATGGTCTTGCCGGAGCAGCCGCCCTGCATGGAGGGATCCTGCGTCATGGCGCTGGTCTTCTGAGAGAGCCAGGAGACCAAAAAGCCGGTCAGACCTGCGGCGATGGGGATCAGCAGCGTCCAGCCCATTGCCTCGCTGGGGATATCGGAAAGGCTGAATAAGCCGAAGAAGGTACCGCCTCTTAAGCCGGTATCGATATCGGCATTCGATGCTGCGTTGAAAACCTGATCCTCCACGTTGGTGATGGCGCTGTAGTCGGCAGCACCCTTGGAAATGGTTTCACCGATGGCGGTCATCGTCTTGGCCAAGGTCTCGCTGACCTTTTCACCGGCAGCCTCCAAGGCACCAACGGCCTTTTCGGCCAATTCATAAATACCCTTGGGATCCAAGCCCGCACCGTAGGTCAGGGGGCGGCGCACGATGGAATAGATAATAAAGATCAGCGGCAGCTGGATCAGCATGGGCAGGCAGCTGCTCATGGGGTTGTAGCCCTCGCGCTGATATAGCTTTTGCAGCTCCTCGTTGTACTTAATTTTATTATCGCCGTAGCGCTTTTGCAGCTCGGCCATATGGGGGCGCATCCGCACCATATTGAGCTGATTCTTCTGCTGCTTCATCATCAGCGGGAAAAGAACGAGCTTCGTAATCAATGCATAAAAGCACAAGGCCAGACCGTAGTTCTTGAAGATATACATTCCGGCCTTCATCACCCACGCAAAGGGGGTAATCAAAAAATCCATTTACTTCTTTCTCCTTTTAAATAAGTGATCCGGAACCGGATCATACCCCCCCATCGACCAGGGGTTACAGCGCAGGATGCGCCATAAAGCCATGCCGCCGCCGATCAATATGCCGAAGCGCAAAATCGCCGTACAGGCGTAAGCGGAGCAGGTTGGGTAGTATTTGCAGGTGGCAGGGAAATGGGGTGAAATCCATTTCTGATAAGCGCGGATCGGTAAAATAAAGAGCTTTCGGACGGCCTTCAGTATGCTCAAGCTGAAAAAACCTCCCTCATAATGCGGGCAAAATCGGTGCTTTTACAATGCAGCGCCTTGCTCCGCGCCACGATCACAATATCATGGCCCTGAGGCAACAGGGCAGCCTCAGCGCGCACGCCCTCCCGAATAATTCGGCGGATGCGGTTGCGTTGGGGGGAATTCCCCAGCTTTTTACTGACAGTCAGCCCCAGCCGAGTTACCCCCAGCCGATTCTTCCGCCAATAAACAACCGCTTCCTTAAAGACCGCGCTCTTACCCTGATGGTACGCTCTTTTAAAGTTTACGTTTTCCTTTACGCTTTCGATCCTCATTTTTTTCCTTCAATAAAAAAGGCCACAATGGGAATTGCGGCCTTTATTTTGATTAGTGAGTTAATCTTTTTCTGCCCTTTGCTCTTCTTCTGGCCAAAACCTTGCGGCCATTCGCAGTCAGCATTCTCTTTCTGAAGCCGTGAACCTTGCTTCTCTGTCTTTTCTTAGGCTGATAAGTCCGAACCATTCTTCTAACCTCCTTTAATCCGTAAGGAATATTTTATAATTCATTTTTTGAGCACCATATATTATATATAAGTGAACATAATTTGTCAACAAGAAAAAATTAAAATTCCAAGCTTTTGCGAATAAATTCGTTCAATTCTTCGATTTTTACCCGCTTTTGCTCCATAGAATCGCGGAAACGGATGGTTACGCAGCCGTCTTCCTCGCTCTCAAAGTCGTAGCAGATGGAGAAGGGCGTACCGATCTCATCCTGGCGGCGATAGCGTTTACCGATGGAGCCGGCATCGTCAAACTCCACGTTGAACTCCTTGCACAGCGGTGCATATAACTTTTCCATCGCCGCTGCGGAGAGCTTCTTGGAAAGGGGCAGGATGGCTGCCTTCACCGGTGCCAGAGCGGGATGGAGATGGAGAACCACACGCTTGTCGTTCTTCTCGGCATCCAAGATCTCCTCGTCGTAGGCTTCGCAGAGGAAGGCCAGCGCAACGCGGTCGGCACCCAAGGAGGGCTCCACAACGTAAGGAATGTAATGCTCGTTGGTCTCGGGATCGAAGTATTCCAGGCTCTTGCCGGAGGCCTCCTGATGGCGGCCAAGATCGTAGTTGGTTCTGTCGGCAATGCCCCAGAGCTCGCCCCAGCCGAAGGGGAAGAGGAACTCGATATCGGTGGTTGCCTTGGAATAGAAGGAAAGCTCCTCCTTCTCATGGTCACGCAGCCGCATATTCTCTTCCTTCATGCCCAAGGAGAGCAGGAAGTTCTTGCAGTAGTCCTTCCAATAATAGAACCAATCCAGGTCGGTATCGGGCTTGCAGAAGAATTCACATTCCATCTGCTCAAACTCACGGGTACGGAAAACAAAGTTGCCCGGCGTGATCTCGTTGCGGAAGGATTTACCGATCTGGCAAACGCCGAAGGGCAGTTTCTTACGGGTGGTTCTTTGGATGTTCGCATAGTTGACGAAGAT